>JAUNCV010000088.1 GCA_030526445.1 Bacteroidales bacterium
TTCCTCTACCTCTGCGATGGTGACAAATCTGTTGCAAAGGTATGAGCTTTGTCTCATTTGGTCAAGGCCAAGCCCAAGGGTATGATGGCAAAATCTCCACACCTTCGGGTAGTATTTGGCCACATAGCCTTGCCCTGATGATCCAAAGCACCTTTTGGAGCAACAAATTTGTTAAACCATCCCAGCAGTAGAAGAAATCTACGAAAGGGAAATAAAAAAACAGACAGACATGTACAATCCAAACAAGAAGTACACGCTCTCAGGAACTATCCATAGCGAACCTGAGACTAGGGAGTATGGTGGCAAGATTCATTCAACCTTTGATTTCTTGCTTCGCGACTTTTCAGGTGAGTCAATCTCTAACAAAACAACACCTATACCTGTTGACGTATGTGTATTCAGGTATAAAAGGAGGAGTCTTTCGATTCTGCAAAAGGGTGCCAATATCACTATGGAGGGATGTTTTCAGCCGCAGACAACAACTCTCTCAAATGGAGTTGAATCTCGTCAGATTGTTTTCGACGCTAATGAAATCTATCTGACACCGGAATCTTAAAATTCAACATAAGTATCAATTAATACTAAAATGACAATGACAACGATTGAGTCAATTTTGAGCCGACTGACCCAGGCGGTGAGCGGTACTGAGAAGGTTCTCTACACAGAGGACGAGTTGAAGGAGTTTGCTGAGTTCTACTGTGACAAGTGGGACGAGAACACCAGCGAGGACGTGATTGCAGAGTCTTTCGTGGACTTTTGGTGGGACAAGGAGCGCACATGCCGTCGATGCTCTGAGTGTGGCAAACTGATGCGTGAGGGCTATTGCCTGGACATGGGCGTAGCCTACTACTGCAGCCGAGAGTGTCTGCATTCCGAGTACACCGATGAAGAGTGGACTGCTGAGTGCGAGGACAATGACCAGAGTTATTATACTGAGTGGTAATTTCATCATCATGCACGTATGGAACCAAAAGAAACCAACAGATGTTCAGCCGTCGTTATCTACCACGATAACGATGGCAAAGAGAAAAGACAGTCTCTGTGCTGCATTACTGCAGCCTTTGACTATGTTCAGAACGTGGTATTGGCAAACAATTACAAGTTTGTCTCTATCGAACGAGGATTTGATTATTAACGATTAAGACTATAAGACTATGGCAAATCAGGCAACAACGACCTACAAGGTCACCGGAGAACGTGAGGCAGTCAAGAACCTTTGGACTACCTTGGAGCAGATGAAGGTTAATTGCAAGCACATCTGGCTTGATGAACTGGCTAAGCACTATGGCATCGACTACGAGGCTAAGCACATCAGCGTGAGAGGTCACATCTACTGGGCAGAGTTCGAGGAGAACGAGGACACTTGTTTGCTTTCCTTCGAGACAGAGACGGCTTGGGACGCTTGCAACGATCTGTTTGAAGAGATTAACAAGGTCCTGGGCGATGGGCTCAGCATTTCGTACCGAGTGTGCGAGTGTGGCTGCGAGGTATATTACGTCCATGACGAAGGCAACTACTTCCCCGAGGAGTGTTGTGTGAGCGCATACGGAGCGCCATTCGACGAAGCCTCAGATGATGTCTATGCGACCATCGAGGACGCCATCAGAGAATGGGTAACTAAGACCGGCATCGAGCAAGAAGGACGCACCCAGGAGCAGATGGTTGACTACATCAACGAGTTCGACTACGGCAACGACGAGACATACTTCTACATTCGTCCATTCACCTTTGAATAGTCTATGATTAGTGAGGGCACGATAGCACCACCCAGGGCGCGTGCCTTCACCCATGACAAAGGTCAGAACGTGCTGCAGACGGTTCAAGAAGGCTTGCTTGACTACATAAGTAACTACATACTTTTTTCTATGTAGCAGTAAGCCGAGGGAAATCGGAACACACCTATTACCTTTGCACCAGTCTTGCAGGTCTCTGTGTATACATTCATACACCTATACATGTATCAATGTAGCCTTGTCGCCAAGTGTTCATGTGGACTTGTCTCCATAGACTTGTATATACGTACACATTTATACAATAATACATT
This sequence comes from Bacteroidales bacterium, assembly GCA_030526445.1. Classification (GTDB taxonomy): domain Bacteria; phylum Bacteroidota; class Bacteroidia; order Bacteroidales; family UBA3663; genus Liminaster. The sequence continues at coordinate 2,045 of JAUNCV010000088.1, forward strand.
ATGTTACAGAAAGTCATCACTTTAGCAAATTTCAAAGGAGGCGTCGGCAAATCGACTTCCGCTGCCTCTATTGGCGCTTGCTTAGCCATGAAGGGCTACAAGACCCTTCTGGTCGATCTGGACGGACAGAGCAATCTGACCCTCTATTACATCCTTCATGCGGAAAGTCTTGAGACAAGTATCTATGATGCCTTGATTCATGGAGAAACCCTGCCCATCTTCAATGTCAAGCCCAACCTGGACATAGTGCCCTCTTCGCTCGAAATGGCGAGTGCCGAGATAGCCATGTCTAACATGCTGGCTCGTGAGCAACAGTTGACGAGAATCCTGGAGCCAGTCAAGAAGCAGTATGATTTTGTCTTGATCGATTGTCCTCCTTCGCTTGGTATCGTCACCACCAATGCCTTCCTTGCTGCCGACCAGATTCTAGTGCCCATGACACCGGAGCTGCTGCCATTGAAGGGAATGAGAATGCTCGACAGTTTTGTAGAATCATTGAAGGTTGTCAAGCCAAGTGTCTGTCTCGATGGTGTGTTCATCACTCGTTTCAACCATCGCAAACTGAACAAGGTAGTCGCAGAGGCATTGAAGGAGCGATACGCATCCATCACCTGCAGTACTGTCATCAGAGAGAACATCGCATTGGCAGAGGCAGCCGGTAGTGGCAACAGTATCTTTGAATATGAACCCAACTCCAACGGAGCCCAGGACTATCTGGCTTTGACAGAGGAGATAGTTCACAAAATCGTATGACTATGGCAAAAAAGAATATGGATGCTCTGCTGAACAACATCATGGGAGATGCGATGGTCTCTGTGACCGATCGCCCTTCATCTCCAAGTGAAGAGCCAACGTTGACCGTTCAGCCCAAAGAGGAAACGAAGGAGGTTCCATGGCGTCACTTCTCGTTTATTTGCTCTGTTGAACTCGTCGAAAAGGTGCAGGCAATCGCGCACAAAGAAGGATTTTCGATTCGCGCCTTGATGGAGTTTATGATTAGCCAGGGAGTGACTGCATATGAGGCTAAGTATGGCAAAGTCAGAAAATTAAAGCGCAAACGTGTCCACGATGTTATGTAGCCTTGTGTACATGTATACATTGATACAAGTAGCCAAGTACACAAGTGGACATGTGGACTTGTGGACGTGAATACAAGTGTACGTTAAGATATTGATACATGTAGCCAAGTACACGTTAATACAAGTAGCCACATCCACATTGAATAGAACAATGAAAAAGATCTTTTCTTTCGCCATCCTCGCCGTAATGATGGCTTCGATGGTAGTGTTTACTTCATGTGGTAGTGATGATGACCCAGTCGAGGAGGTAAAGCCAACCAAGACCTGGGTGGAGCCTTATCACGTCAAGGGAGCATCGGTAGAGGAGGTGCAGGCTTACATGGCTTCGCACCTGGGCAACCTGACCAAGACCGAGCAGGTATCGGCAAACTGTCTCCAGCTCATGTACTCGGACCGCAAGAGTGGGGCAGGTGTGGTGTACAGCTTCACTCTCGATGACGAACTTTATTCAGTCATTGATACCGAGCCTACCGACATGAAGCAGGTGATTCTGGAGCGACTCTTCAATGATTACTCGCTGGTATCAGAGCAGTCTGGAGCCTACGTCTTCACTACTGCAGACAAGAATACTATCATCAGCCTCTTGCCGGTCAACGATCGCTACATCTATGTGAACTATGACTTTGTGATTCATTGAATAGCATATCTGGCTTGGTGGTAAGCCTCTCCACGAGGCTACTGCCTTGCCTGAGTGCAATACATAATCAGTATGCAGATAGAAATAAGAACCCAACCATACGAGGGTAGGACAGAGGTGTCTGTCATCGACAAGGAGTCAGGGATAGGTGTGTCTTTCCTCAAAGGAGTACCCATTATAGGCAATCACCTGAATACCGTTTTACTCTCAAACCACCTGCCGGAAACCAAAGAAGACGTGATGAAGATCCCAGCCATGCGTACGGAGATAATTGCATGGTGCAGAGATAAATATCCGATAGAGTTTGAAGGTGTTGAAGAATAATAGTAATAACCAATAACTGAATATATTATGAGCAAAAAGCCAAGCGAAATTATGCTTGCCGACGTTGCAAAAGAAGTCGGCGGCGATGTGACTATTGAGTACCATACTCTTAGCGTGAAGATTACCTGTGAGCAACTCCAGATGTTCAAGTCTCATGGGATGCCTACAGACCCTATGACCTGTTTCCAAGCAGCTTTCATGCTGTCTGGTAAAACGATGGAGGAACTCCAAGCTTATATGGAAGAGGCCGATGCTGCAGGTGGTCGCGTCAGTGTCTCTTTTGAAGCACCTGACGGAGGCGCTCTGAACATCAAGTCCAAGGAGGAGAATCCTTTGTTTGATGAAATAGTTCAGATGGTCGAAGAGAACATGGATTAATGAGTGCTTTTCATAGAAATGTATATCAATGTGTCGGTGTAAGGTGACATTTAACTGCCTAAATAAGGAAATTGCTTTAATAAAGCGCTTTTTTTAGAAGGTTTTGCACGTGTTTCAAAAATTATGTGTAATTTTGCAGTCGTATATTATAGTGCAATATAACTTAAAGTTGTATCCGTGTTGTAATTTATAGTGTAATATAATTAATGCGTGTAAATATGGCTGACTATTATGAATACTCTATTCCGGAATTGATCAGACTTCTTGGAGCAAGATTCAAGGACTACAGACTGCGTAGCAATATGACGCAGAAGGAGGTATCTGAGCAATCGGGCATTACTATCACCACCATCCACAAGTTTGAGAATGGGGTTACGGGGAATATGTCTCTAAGCACTTTCCTCTTGCTTATGAAGGCAATAGGTCAATTGGACGCACTTGACGAATTGCTTCCAGAGTTGCCTCCATCGGCCTACTTGATGAAAGAGGAAAAGAAGGTTCAACGCATTAGACACAAGAAAGTATGATAACTAGCTCATTAAAGATATTGCTTTGGGACAAAGAAATAGGACGCCTGTCTTGGGATATAAGAAGGGGCGTTTCTTACTTCGAGTTCAATCCAGTTATGTTGGGAGGGAATCTTGATCCTTTTCCTCTTGTTGCATCGACTGCATCTCCAGCCAGTCGTCGTCCTATCATGGGCGATAAGGAAACGAAATTGTACCGAAAGCTGCCGCCATTTCTTGCTGACTCTTTGCCAGACGCTTGGGGTAATCAGGTCTTTGAATGCTGGCGAATACAGAATAGTATCAAGAATCAAGAGATCACACCGCTCGAAATACTTTCGTTCATCGGCAAGCGAGGTATGGGAGCCCTTGAGTTCATCCCAGAGTCTTCTGGTATAAAGAAATCGGAGCAACTCAACATGAAAGCCTTGACCGATTTGGCTCAGCGTATCTTTACAGAGCGTGAGAATGTAAAAATCATGCCTGATGAATCGCTGACCATGCAGTCTCTGATTGCTGTTGGAACCTCTGCAGGTGGCCGTCAGCCAAAGGCTATTATTGCCATCCACCCAGAGACTGGCGAGATACGTAGCGGACAGATAGCCGGTCAGAAGGGCTTTGAGTATTGCATCCTGAAGTTTGGCGATTCAGAGCGTTCGTCGGCAGAGTTGGAAATGGCTTATTACAAGATGGCTATAGCTGCAGGTATAAACATGATGCCTTGCCGACTGATTGAAGTGGAGGGACAGACACACTTCATCACTCATCGTTTTGACCGTGATGGGGAGCGCAAACTGCACATGCAGACTCTGGCCGCCCTTTATCCAGAGGCAGATAGCTATGAGAAACTGCTCATGGTGTGCCGCAAGATGCGTTTGCCCGAATCGACTCAGGAGGAGGTGTTCCGCCGTATGGTGTTCAATATCCTGGCCAACAATACGGATGACCACAATAAGAATTTCTCTTTCCTGATGGATGAGTCTGGCCGTTGGAGTCTCTCGCCAGCCTATGACATGACCTATATCTTCAATGTCGGAGGTTTCCTGCCAGAGCAGATGCATTGTCTTATGATGCAAGGTAAGCTGCAAGGGCAAACAAAAGAGGATGCTTTGGCCTTGGCAAGGGATAATGGAATCAGGAAGGCTCAGGCCATCATTGAGGAGATTGCTGCGGCCATTAGAAGGTTTAGGGAATTTGCTGAAGAATGTGGCGTAAAACAGCGTTGGATAGGTCCCGTAGAAACCTGTCTCACTGAACATTTGTCTGCGTGGGGGCTTCAAACTAAGATTCCAGAGCAGGTGTCTTTTACAATAGGAGATACGCTCTATGAAAATGTGCGAGTAGAACAAACATATAAAGGCAACTACCATTTGCTATGTTCAGTTCAAGGCAAGGAGCGTAAGTTTGTCATTACGAAAAGCAAGCGAGAATATGCTATGATTGAACAAACTGGTACGAATCATCTGACCCAAGCACAACTATATTCTCTTGTTGAAACATACTTGGCACAATAAAGTATCACGTTTCAAAGATACTCAAGGGCAAGGAGAATATGTCTCTGGACACGCTCTCCAAACTCGAAGATGCGCTTGAAATACGTCTGTTGAATGATTAACTGATTATTCTGTGAAGCCAGCACTTAGTACAGAAAATGCAATCCCTGTCAAGAGCAACTGATGCTACTCTTGGCAGGGATTGGTCGTTTTAGTATTTCTTACTTGTTATTTGGCAAAGTGAAGACCGGAGTATAGGTGTCATGACTATGGTCGTGATTGCCGCAGTCGTGATGATCGCATGACTCAGCAGAGTCTGTGAGCTGGCCATCAAGGTAGGCATTCAGGACATCATGGATGTCACCTTTGCATCCGCGTAGAGTCCTGATACCATGTTGAGCCAGCTTATTGAAGGCGCCCATGCCCATATTGCCTGCCAGCATGAGGGTGATGCCCATCTCTTGCATGACCGAGGCAATGTTCGATTTGCATCCGCAGCCTTGAGGCGAATCGAGGCGCTCCTCGGAGAGAATCTGCTTCTGGTTATCAATGGTGAATACGGTGTAGTGGTCACAATGGCCAAAGTGGTCATCGACCCGGTTGTCACGTGTTGGGATTGCTATCTTGATCATATTATCTTGTATTATATTAATTGTAAACTTAGAGTTTGATGCCAAACTTGACTATACCTTCGCTCAACATGCCCTCGGGCATGAAGACTTTGAGCGTGTCGGCTACGGTATTGAGCATGCGCTCGCGTATGTAATCCTCTTTAATATATAAAGAGATACGACGCTGAGAGAGATAGTTGCCTTCGATCTTGCGTACATTCTCTCGCTGCTTGTCGGAAAGGAAGGGCAGGTGCATCTCTGGAATGATGGTATAGCCGCCATTCTCATCGACGATGCGGATGAGTGTCTCGATGCTGCCTGCTTCATAGATGTGGTGACCTTTGCTTCGAGCCTTGCAGAACGAGAAGGCACTATCACGCAGACATTGAGCCTCCTTCATGATCCACATGTTCTCATGCTCCAGGTTCTCAGGTTTAAAAACAGGCAACTTGCGCCAGCAGCTTTCAGCCAAATAGACGTAAAACTTCTCGGTATAGAGCGGAATCTCCAATATGCCCTGACGGATGTTGTCAGAAATGGCTATACCAGCATCGACTTCACCTTTCAAAAGTGCGTCGAGCATGAAGCCTGCCTTCATCTCCTTGACGGTCAGATCGACCGACGGATAACTCTCCCTATAATTTTTGATGAACTTTGGCAGGAGGTATGGCGCGATGGTTGGGCCAACGGAGAGTGTGAATGAACCTCCGACTTCGCCTTTGCCTTCGCTCACGATTTCGGGGATGCGGTCGGTCTCCATCAATGCCTTCTGTGCCTGACGAATGATCTTCTCACCGGCCGAAGTGGGCTTCACCATCTTGTTCGAACGCTCGAAGATGCGCACATCCAGTTCCTCTTCCAGCTTCACAAGCATGGCGCTCAGCGTAGGCTGGGAGATATTACACGCATCAGCCGCCCTCGCAAAATTGCGAAAGCGGTCGATGGCTACGATGTATCTTAGTTGCTGTAAGTTCATATAGGTCAAAGTTTATTTCACGGCTTTCTTACCGGCTGCTACCCAACCATTGTACCCAGGATCAAGTTCGATGACCTTGAATCCGTTCTTGACAAGTATTTCGGCTGCGTTTTTGCTTCGCTTTC
>JAUNCV010000089.1:0-1131 GCA_030526445.1 Bacteroidales bacterium
TATGGCCATCCTGACGGAAGAGGTAGGTGAATTGGCTCGTGTGATGTCTCGCAAATATGGGGACCAATCATTTAAGGTTGGGGAGAACCAAGACCCCGCAGACGAAATGGCAGATGTACTCTGGGTTCTGCTTTGCCTTGCCAACCAAGCAGGTGTCGATCTGACCGAAGCGTTGCATAAAAACATCGAGAAGAAGACCAATAGAGACAAGGAACGACATAAGAACAATCCGAAACTGAATCAATAAAAAATATGAGAAAAGAATCAAGAGCAATGGATAGCGGGTGGGCATTGGAAGTAATGCACAAGGCACCCTACATTACAGTCAGCTTCATCGATGCAGATGGAAAAGCGTATGGTTTGCCTCTATCCTTAGCTTCGGACGATGACGTACATTGGTACTTCCACGGAGCGCTGGAGGGAAAGAAGCTGGAGGCAATAGCAGTGCATCCTGAGGTATGCCTTTCGGCTGTAACAAAATGCAGTCCAACAGTTGGTCCAAAAGACGGAAGCTTCACTCTTCAATACAAGAGTGCCATAGCCTTTGGTAAGGCTGAGATTGTAGAGAACGAAGAGGAGAAGATACACGGTCTACGAATCATCTGCGAACGTTTCCTGCCGAAACACATGGAGGCCTTTGATGCCAGCATCGCCCGCTCGTTGGGCAGAACAGCCGTAGTTCGTATCACTCTTTCAGAGCCTCCCACTGGCAAGCGAAAGCAGTATGACAAAGAGGGCGATGAACTTAAGTATGGCAGAATGGAAACTATTTAGGTTAAATCATAGCCTTCGCACGGAATATAGCAGAAGGAATACTAGCGAGGGCTTAAAATAAAAGAAAAAACGAATATGCGATTAGGAATCCTTGGAGCAGGAAATATTGCTCACAAAATGGCAGAGGCTCTGGCAGCAAAACCCAAGGGATGCGTGTGCTATGCTGTAGCATCGCGTTCGTTAGACAAAGCCAAAACATTTGCCCAAAGACACGACATAGAGGTAGCATACGGCTCGTACGAGGAACTGGTGAGCGACCCTAATGTTGATCTCATCTATGTTGCCACACCTCACTCTCATCACTATGCTCATGCACATTTGGCCATTGAACACGGCAAGCCATGCCTCGTAGAAAAA
>JAUNCV010000089.1:1141-8079 GCA_030526445.1 Bacteroidales bacterium
TCTTTTACGGCCAATGCACGAGAGGCTGAAGAGTTATTGGCATTCGCCAAAGAAAAGGGTGTTTTCATCACAGAGGCCATCTGGACTCGCTACATGCCCATGTCTCTCAAAATAAAGGAAATCATGGAAAGCGGCATCATTGGAGAGCCTCGTGTACTGACAGCAACACTTTGCTATAAGATTGACGACAAAGAGCGAATTATCCGTCCCGAACTATGTGGTGGTGCCTTGCTCGATGTTGGTGTCTATACGCTCAACTTTGCCCGAATGTATTTTGGGTATGATGTGGTACGTACAGTTACGAATGTACTAAAAAGTGATACCGGTGTGGATCTTCATGAATGCATCTCACTCAGTTATGCAGATGGTAAAATGGCGAACCTACAAGCGGGAGCACTCTGCCAAAATGACAGGCAAGGCATCATCAGCGGCTCCAAAGGATATATCCGTATTGACAACATCAACTGTCCGGAGCTTATCGAAGTCTATCAAAACCAAAAAAAAGTTGCAACTTATGAAAAGCCTGCGGACCAGGTTAACGGTTACGAATACGAGGTCTTCGAGTGCAATCGTTGCATTGAAGCAGGGCTCCTAGAGTCTCCCTTCATGCCCCATGCTGAGACCATCGACGTCATGCGCCAGATGGACGAATTAAGAAAAGAGTGGGGCGTAAAATACCCTATGGACTAACTCTCACATTCAATAACGAATAAACAAATAAACTCTATGAAAGCAATACTTTTAGCAGGAATGCTCGCCATGAGCACATCCTTAATGGCTCAAAACGTAATCAATCTTCCAAAGCCTGACATGAAAGCCCAGTCAATGACCGTTATAGAGGCACTCAATACCCGCCATTCGGTACGTGAATACGCCAAGACACCGCTGACCGACCAAGAGTTGTCAAACCTTTGCTGGGCCGCTTGTGGCGTGAGTCGCGACAACGAACATCGCACCTCCCCTACAGCTATGAATAAAAAAGAAATCCGACTTTTTGTATTCACAGAGAAAGGAGTGTATGAGTACGAACCAGTTAGCAACAAATTAACCCCAAAAGCCAAAGGCGACCACCGTGCGCTGATGGCCGGTGGCAAGAGCGGATTCAAACAGGAGTTTGCCCAAGAGGCACCAGTATCGCTCCTTATGGTAATAGATTTTGAAAAGTTTGGTCAGCAAAGCGAGCAAGCTATCCGAATGGGCTGTGTAGATGCCGGCAACGTGAGCGAGAACATTAACCTATACTGCCAGAGCGTAGGTTTGGCAACCGTTCCACGTGCTACTCATGATACCGAAGGCATTCGCACTTTGCTAAAATTGACAGACAAGCAGTTGCCTATCATGAACAATCCTGTGGGATGGCCTAAGAAATAAACCAGAACAAAAGGAAAGAAAAAAATCATGCCACGCATATTCATAGCAATACGGTTTGATGACCATATGAAGGACAGACTTGCCTCAATTCAGGATTCCTTACGAAAAAGAGGTATCCAAGGCAAGTATTGTCCTTATGAAAATCTGCATATGACGTTAGTTTTCATTGGTGAGCGCTATGATTTGCCATCTATCCGCAAGGCTGTGAGCGAAGTGGATTTCGAGCCATTTGATCTGACTCTGTCAACACTTGGCTCCTTTCCAACAAAAGCTGGCGTTATATGGTGTGGCGTGGAGCAGCATCAAACAATACAAAAACTAGTCAGCACGTTGCGAGAACGGCTTCAAGCTTATGGAGTTGCTTACAAGAATGGATTGTTCTTTCCACACATTTCGTTGATTCAGCAGCCTACGGAAATCATTACTGACATAGAGATTCCAAAGGCAAGCATGCCTGTCTTACAGATTTGTATAATGAAGTCAGAACGAATTGACGGTAAATTAGTTTACACAGAAATATAAGTGCAAAATGATGGCTATCGACAGAGAAGAGATAAGAGGCAACTACAGCAAAGATTTTATAGAATCGATCTGTAGTAAAGTAAGGGAATCGGGGGATTTCTTAGGCTTCATGCGTCAGTACATGAACGACCCTGAGATACAGATTACACGCAACGCCTTATCGGCCGTATGCAAAGCCTCAGGAAAGGAGTTAGCTACGCTCAAACCGCTATGGAACGAAATGGTGGATTGGGCGCTAACATCTGATTGTCCAGCCATAAAAGGACGATTATTGAGTATCATCGAACAAATAGAAATGAATGAGGATGATCTTCGTACCGACTTGCTTGACTTCTGCCTGGAGCGTATGCAACACCCTGACGAGATGCCCAGCACACAAGCCAACTGCATGAAGATTGCTTTCCGAATCTGCAAGTTCTACCCTGAACTGATGGAAGAACTGAAACGAACGCTTGAGGCTATGGAAATTTCATATTTCTCACCTGCAGTGAAGAACGTAAGACGCAGGATACTCAATGGCAAACTGAAATAAAACTACTTTAAAAGGTCAATAACCTTGCGCTACGCTATTAATGAATGAAGAAGATTCTTGCTTTACTAGGTATTGTATCGCTGGTCTTGGGCATCATAGGCATGTTCCTACCAGTGCTGCCCACCACACCATTCTTGCTACTCTCGTCTTGGCTCTTCATGAAGAGTTCTGACCGGCTCTACTACTGGCTGATGAACCATCGTGTATTTGGTCCCTACATTCAGGACTTCATGGTGCATAAATCGATTCCTCTCCATACAAAGGTGATTGCCATCACGATGTTGTGGGTAAGCCTGATTTGTTGTGCCCTCTTCGCCACAGACAAACTGATACTGCGCATCATGTTCCTAACATTGGCGACGGGTGTGACCATCCACATACTTAGGTATAAAACAAAAAAATAGAAAATTATTCAGTAAGAGAAATTTTGATTAACAAACAAAATGGATATATTACATCAGATATTGCTTTACGGATTCCTTGCACTCAATGTCGTGACATTCTTTCTGTATGGCATTGACAAGTGGAAAGCAAAAAAAGACAAATGGCGTATTCCTGAGGCCACTCTCCTACTAATGGCAGCCCTGGGCGGAAGCATCGGTGCATGGGCTGGCATGAAGGTTTGGCACCATAAGACTCTGCACAAAAAATTCAAATATGGTGTACCCCTCATCTTGCTGCTTCAGGTGGCATTGATGGTGTACCTACATATAAAATAATATCCTATGAAGATTGCAGTAATTACAGGTGGAGCCCACGGCATTGGCAAGTGTATTGTGGAGCAATTCCAGAAAGGAAATACATCGGTAGCCATTATCGATAAGAACCCTCTGCCCTACACCATCGGTGAAGAAAACTTGTTTTTCCAAGGAGACATTGCCCGGAAGGAAATCCTGGAGCAATTCACGACACTCATAATCGAGAAATATGGGCAGGTGGATTACATCATAAACAATGCACTGCCCATCATGCGAGGCATCGATGAATGCTCTTACGAGGATTTCGAATACGCGCTCAAAGTGGGAGTCACGGCACCATTCTATCTGGTCAAGCTACTAAAGAACCATCTAGCAGAAGGAGCTTCGATTGTTAATATCTCCTCCTCACGCGACCGCATGAGTATGCCTCAGACAGAAAGTTACACGGCTGCGAAGGGCGGCATTGCTTCACTCACCCATGCCTTAGCAATGAGTTTGTCGGGCAAGGCTCGGGTCAACTCCATTTCTCCGGGCTGGATTGACACCGACTTTACAATCTATGAAGGAGCAGATGCCATACAACAACCGGTGAGACGCGTAGGCAATCCTATTGACATTGCCAACTTGGTAATCTTCCTCTGTTCTGACAAAGCTGGGTTCATCACCGGTGAAAACATCTGCATCGATGGCGGCATGACTCACCTGATGATTTACCATGGTGAGCATGGATGGAAACTTGAAAAATAAGAAAAACATCTAAATAAAAGAATAATATGATGAAATCATTTGCACCAAAACCTTGGGTTGCTCCACAGCCCGTATTGATTATCGGCACATACAATGAGAATGGCATTGCCAACGCGATGAATGCAGCCTGGGGCGGCCAATGGGACATGAAAGAGATCGTCATCTCGATGGGCTCACACGCCACTACCCAGAACCTTAATCGCAATGGCGAGTTCACTGTAGCCTTTGCCTCCAAGAAGACCTTGGTGGCTTCGGACTTCGTAGGCATTGTTTCGGCTAAAAACGATCCAAACAAGATAGAGAAAACAGGCTGGAAAGCAGAGAAGGCTAAAATGGTAAACGCCCCTGTTTTTACAGATTTTCCGATGACCTTAGAGTGTCGCATCAAGGAGAAGATTGACGAATCGGCTGAAGGTTACTACATTGTTGCAGAGATAGTAAACATCCTTGTAAACGAGAACTATTTGGCCGAAGATGGAAATCCCGACATTGAGAAAATGGAGCTTATCGTCTTCGACCCTGTTCACCACAATTACATCGAACTTGGCAAGAAAGTAGGCCAGGCATTCTCTGATGGTAAAGTTTTGAAGTAATGAATAATTCTATAAAGAAAGAAAAGATACAAGGGTTTGAATTCAAGCCCTTGTATTTTATTTTTTCAGAAGGTATTTCATCTCCTTACTATCACGCATTAAAAAGCTTAATCGGCTTTTTCTCATTCATTTTCTGCATATTTTTGAAAAATAAGATTTAAGGGTGAATTTTGACATATTACACAAATAAAAAAAGATTTGGGCAACTATGATTCTAAATTCAAAAATGTTGTGTATATTTGCGCCCAATAAATGAAACATTCGCTCTTCATATTCGTGACAAGAACGAGCGATGTCGGTTCACATTGTGCACTATATTCCGTACAAGCACATTTGTCATCAGAATAATATATAAAGATTATATGAAAACATCATTCTTTTTAGCGTTGGGCCTGGCATTGGCTATGTCTGCATCGGCTCAGCAACGTCAGGCTCCCGAGAAATACAGTCCGGCCCTAAAACAGCTCTATGCCATAGCCGATAGCGCCACTTCGATTATCGATACTCCCAAACCGCTCATTGGCATAAGCGTTTCCAACTCCCTGAAGCGTACCTGCACTCGTTCAATTGAGCTTGCTGGTGGCATCCCAGTCATCATTCCTGCCACAGCCGATCCTTTTGTGCTTGAACAAACAGTTGCTCAACTTGACGGACTCATGATGTCAGGTGGTGAAGATATTCGCCCTTCGTTCTATGGAGAAGAGGTAATGAAAGAGTGCGGCGAGATTGTCGACGATCGTGACCAATACGAACTCTTGCTCCTCAAAAAAGCCATGGACCGAAACCTGCCCATTTTCGGTGTGTGCCGTGGCTTGCAAATCATAAATGTGGCCATGGGAGGCTCTCTCTATCAAGATATACCTACACAGCGCCCATCGCAAGTCACACATTCTCGTAGCGATCTCAAGCCTGGTCCAGCCCACTCTATCAGCATAGTCCCTGGCTCGCTCACTGCTCAGATACTTGGAGCCGACAAATATGATGTAAACAGTCTGCATCACCAAGGCATCAAGAAACTTGCCGACGGACTCAAGATAACAGCATGGAGCGTGCCCGATAGTATTCCCGAAGCAATCGAAGCTTATCCGGTGCGTCCAATCATGGCTGTGCAATTCCATCCTGAACTCAATGCGTCAATAGGCGATGCCACCCATCTCCGTTTTTTCCAGCACTTTGTGTCACAGGCTAAACTCTTTGCCCAGGCAAAAGATATTCACAGTCGAATCCTTTCGGTCGATACACACTGCGATACACCTATGGCATTCGGCCGAGGTGGCAGCTTGGCACAGCGACTCGAACGCCAGCAGGTCAGCATTCCCAAGATGCGCGAAGGTTTTCTCGATGCCCAATTTCTGGCGGCATTCCTTGGTCAGAAGGAGACAGACCAAGAATCGCTCGATAAAGCAGTTGCCAACTGTACCTACATCATAAACAAGATCCACACCGAGGTTGCCAAATATCCAGAGTCGTGCGGCATTGCTATTACCGAGGCCGATGCATGGCGTCTGAAGGCCGAAGGAAAGCGCGCCTACTTCATAGGCATCGAAAATGGATATGGTATTGGCAATGATCTGAAAAACATCAAGAAGTTTTACGACAAGGGTGTCAATTATATCACTCTATGCCATAGTGCCGATAATCAGATATGCAACAGCTCTACACGAACTGCCGATGAGAACAAAGGTCTCACAGATTTTGGTGTCGATGTTGTCAAAGAAATGAACCGCGTGGGAATGGTTATCGATCTCAGTCACGCCAGCATGGGCACTTTCTGGGATGTCATGAAACTAAGCACCAAACCTGTAATATGTTCTCATAGTGGTGCAAAAGGCGTGCATTTCCACAATCGTAATCTCAACGATGACCAATTACGTGCTTTGGCCAAAAATGGTGGAGTCATTCAGGTTTGCATCTTCGCCTGGTATATGAGTCCTAACAGCAAGACGACAAGCATCGATGATGTTGTAGCCCATATTGATCATTGTGTGCGTGTGGCTGGTATCGACCATGTAGGTATAGGCAGCGACTTTGACGGAGGCGGTGGCGTATTAGGTTGCCAAGGAAGCAACGACATGATTCGAATCTCCGTCAAACTGCTTGAGAAAGGCTACACAGAGGAAGACCTCAAGAAAATTTGGGGCGGCAACTTCTTCCGCGTACTCAATGCTAACCGAGCCAAACGCTAAAGAAACGAAAAAAAAGCAAACACAATCTGTACTATGCACTAAAATATTTTGATCAAGATCATTTTCAAAAAGAAAACCCATCGCTACCTTAAGTGGTAACGATGGGTTACTTATTTTATCTTAAAGAAAAGTTGTTAACTTACTCTTCAACAGCGGCCTGTGCAGCCGCTAACGGGTACTGAGTATCAGCAACATACGGAAAATCGGGAAACTTCTCGGAAACTTTTTGAGCATATTCTGCTCCGTGTACCAATCGAACCGATATGTTTGTGGAATACTGTATTATGCT
>JAUNCV010000090.1 GCA_030526445.1 Bacteroidales bacterium
TACAGCTGGCTGAGCAGTTTCGAGCAAAGCTACCATCTCGTTGTAGTCAAGATAGTAGAGCATATCGCCCCAAATCATCTGACCAACCAAGTTCTGCTCATTCTGCTTATATGAATTGAGGAGAACCTCTTTATATGCCTCGCTGGTCTCACAAGAGTCAACAGCACTCTTGAAATTTGCAAGCACATCGTTGAGTGGGGTTCCAGCACTGGTGCGGTTCGCAATATCAACATTGATTACACCTGGCTCAAGAATGAACTGAACGGCATGACGACGATCGACCTGAGCAAGAACAACGCTGGCAGTATCAGCCGAACCATTGAACTCGAACTTACCCTCCTTAATGTCAGATACGCCCAGAGTATCACGATTGCTCATATTGATCAACACAACCTGCTGGCCCTCTTCAAGACCATCCCAAGCAGCAGTACCAGCTACCTGATAAGTGTTATTTGCTTTATCGGCACACGATGAAAGCAACAAAGCAGCGGTGGCTGCTACAGAGAAAAATTTCTTCATTTGTCTTATATATTAATAATGAGAATTACTTAAACAGAAACAGACAGGCTCGTCTGAGCCAAACCAAAAAGAAGGCCAATGTGACACGAACAGAAATAAGCAATAGGGCAGGAATACCCGTAGCTGCAAGTACAAGAGTATCTTCGAGCAATGAATGACTCATGATGAGATGATAGTTCACAGCATTGGCATCTTCGGGCGTGATAACTCTCTTTTCCTTGAGTTCGAGCATTACTGCCGAACCATAACTGATGCCAAGCACATTTCCTACCAACCACATATAGGCAGCCTTTTCGGGCAATCCGAAAAACCTCATCATAGGGGAGAGGAGCTCTGAGAGAGGTCGGAGTAAACGATAAGCTTCGAGCATGCGCTGCAACACCATGAGGAAATAAATGATGAGCACTACCATGACCGACATCTTGAGTTGCGAGACAACCCATCCCGACAGCATTTCGGCAGTGGTGCTATTGGCCGGCACACCAAGATAGATGTACTTCTCACTGCTTTCGCCCAAAAACAAATTGAGCAAAAAAGCACTGCCAAAAGCCATGAAGATACGAATAAGGCTCATCTTCCAAAACGAAGAGCCTGTCTTACGGTTTACTGCACTCTCCATGGGCAAGGCATGACACAAAGCTATCATGATGCCGAGAATGGTCGCCTCTTTCATATTGAGCGGCATAGACATCATGGCCGCCAAACCGGCATAGGTGCCAGCCATCGCACCAGAAATAAAAGCAATGGCGGAGGCTCCTGGCAAACCCAAATGTACGAAAAGTGGGTGCAAGTAAGAGGCCAATACCTCAAGAATGCCATAATGCTGAAGCAGGGTGACGCCTAGGGAAATTGGAATCATCAGTTTGAGCAACCACGAAGCACTCTTCCAAGTGGCGGGCAACGCTACCTTCAGACACTGGAGAAACACACTCATATATTACTTCAAGGAAATTACTTCCAGGTGAGAGTGTAAGTTGTGGCAGTCTTTACAGAAGTTGCCTCGTCAGTGACATGTTCAAGACACTTGGTAACATAACCATTCTGGTCTTTTGTTTCGTATGAAAAAGTGCCAGAAAAACCCTTATTGGTAGTATAGCTCTTAGGTGCATATCTTGGACACTTGCCAAGCAAGCCTACACGAAGCAACCAACCATTATCCCAATCGAGTTGACTGTAGGACCACATAGGAGCTCGAACAAAATCGACATTTGAGATTTCATACTCATAAGTATTGTTGCCTACAGAGACCGACTTGATGTTGTCACCATTCCACACAATGGTGCAGTCAGGACCAATGCTTATGACATGACCATTGCCATCGTAAGAAATCTTGAAATCTTCGGTTTCAACGATTCGGCCATTCTCTAAGCGACAAGTGTGTACTATTGGCTCTTCGCCTTCATCAGTTCTCTTGACAAGAATTTTATCAGCAGAGTAGGAGATCTCCAAAGTTTCCGAACCATAACCAGGAATAATCTTACGCTTGGTCATGCGCTTCTGAGCGTCATAAGCATACTCGTATGTAGAAATAGAAGAGTTGTGCTTTTCGAAAATAGAAGAGCAAACCTTAAACTGAGACATGTCATTATAGTCAGGCTCTTTTATAATATCTTCAGGCTCTGGCGCACAAGCAGCCATACCACAGCACAAAGACGCAATCAGAGAGGAACCAAAATACTTTAATACTTTCATAAGACTACAGATTCGGTTTTTATAATATTATTCTACGCGCAAAGATAATGATTTCTATGATATTAGCACTATCTTTCAGTGTCAAATTACATAATTAACCTATTTTTATGCTTCTATTTGACAAAATGCCGATTAAATCGCACAAATCCTCGCACTTTTTCAAAAAAAATTGGTAGGCTCATAAAAAAAATGTACTTTTGCAGCGCGATAGTACGGGACGTGCTCATTTTGGAGATTCCCGACCTTGCCAATATGTTGAACTTTATATCAGTGTACACAATGCATCACATCATCAGTTTCTTCCTTCGAGTGGCTTATGCAGGCGCCTTTGGTTTTATTCTTCTTTGGCATACCGAAGACATTGTCAGATACATTCCACAGTTGCTGGGAGGCTTGCTTATGCTCGAATCTATTGCCCAAATCATGGAACTATTGCTTCTTAAAATTAAGACGCAAGTAAAATACGGCTGGTACATTGCTCCAACTGCCGTACTCTGCTACGCACTCTTCTTGATCTTCTTCTGCGAGATGCAAATTGATGCCAACAACCTGCTGAACAATTTCGCGACCCTTGTAAAACTAAAGATAGAGCTGAAGCTTGCTGGATTTGGATTCCTCGTTTTCTTGGTTTCAGAATTAGCTATTTCAGCCAACTTCTTCTTAGCACTTTATCGACCAGAAAAGTTTGCTGAAAAGAAAAGAATAGAGGAGGAAGCTGCCAAGCTTGCTGCAGAACAACAAGCCAAGCAAGCTACCACAGTAGAGGCTGAAAAAACAGATTATGTTTCATGTGAAACTCCAAAATAATCGGCAATAATCTTTGCCTTGGCAGGACCTACAACAGTCACAAGATCGTCAAAACTCGCTTCGCGAATACGCTTGATGCTCTTGAATGACTTGAGTAGGTCCTGCTTTGTTTTTGGGCCGATACCTTTGATATCGTCAAGTTCTGAATGCACCTGACTTTTACTTCGCTTGTCTCGGTGAAACTTTATGGCAAAACGATGCACCTCTTCCTGAATGCGTTCAAGCAGATGGAAAAGTTCACTGCCCACCTTAACATCGACTGCAGCTGGCGGATTACCAAAAAGCATCTGACGAGTGCGATGGTGGCTATCTTTAACCAAACCGCCAACCGGAATCTGTAGCAGTTCATGAATCTCATGCATACGTTCTGAAGAGATTTCTCCAGCCATCTGCTGTTTCAGATATTGACCTTCAAGAGCCACCAGAGCATCTCGTATCACGCCCATCTGACCCACGCCACCATCGGCTAAAATAAGATCTGGAACATCTTGCATTTCGTCAATCAAACGACGATAGCGACGCATCACAACCTCGTGCATAGAAGCATAATCATCGGGACCAACAACACTCTTGATATTGAATTTACGATATTCCTTCTTCTCCGGCTTACCATTCATGAAGACAACACACGAAGCCACAGCATCGGTACCAGAAATGTTAGAATTATCAAAACTCTCAATATGGAGTGGGAGTTTAGGCAATCCTAATTGCTTCTTGATTTCAGTGAGCAGACGCGTTTGCTTCTGCTCAGGATTCAGCTTGTCAGCCTGTTTTAACTGGTCGATACGATACTGCTTACAATTCTTTTCGGCCAATTCAAGAAGCTTTCGCTTGTCGCCTCGTTGAGGCACGAATGCCTCACATCCGTCGGGCACAACCGAAGGCAAGAAAGGCACAACAAGTTCGGTTGTCTTGGTGTTAAGACGAGACAATGCCGAGGCAAGAGGTCGTTCTTCGGCCTCACACTCCTCTTCAACGATCATATTCATATCTTCGGCAAAACGTTCGCGAAGTTCAAGAATACCGAGAGCCAGAACATCCTCCTTAGGTTCGTCCAAGCGTTTCTTATACTCGATAGTATAGCTCTGCACAATGGCGCCTTGCACGATATGAAAATAAGAGACAATGGCCGAATCGTCCTGCTCATCGTAGGCAAAGACATCGATATCGGTCACACTTGACGGAACAATATTACTATTGGTGCGATAGCTCTTGATGAGCTCCATACGTTCCTTTACCTGTGCCGCCTCTTCAAACCGCATCTCTTCGGCCAAAGCCATCATGTGAGCTGTCATGGTATCATAAAGTTCGGCTGTATGTCCACGAAGAATCTGCTTGATTTCCTCTATATTTTCTTGATAGGTTTCACGTGAAATCTTTCGTTCGCAAGGACCATTACATTTGTCAATATGATATTTCAAGCAGGTTCTATAGCCTTTATCGAGCATTGTCTCTTGCAGATTGAGCGAGCAGGTACGCACCTTATACAACTGCTGGAACAGCTGCACCAAAGCATGGGCTACCGAGACATTCGTATATGGACCGAAGTAAGAAGAGCCATCCTTGACCATAGTTCGGGTAACGAATACACGAGGGAAAGCCTCGTTTCGAACACAAATCCATGGATAGGTTTTTCCATCCTTAAGCAACACATTATACTTGGGCTGGTGCTGCTTGATCATTCGATTTTCTAGATTGAGAGCATCATTCTCCGTATTAACCACAATATACTTCAGGTCGTAAATCTGACGCACCAGATTGGCTGTGCGACGGCTCTCATGCTCTTTGGTAAAATAACTTGAAACACGACGCTTCAGGTTTTTGGCCTTACCCACATAAATAATCGTTCCCTCGGCATCTAAGTAACGATAGACGCCGGGGGAATCAGGAAGTATATTCACTATCGACATCAAATAGTCGTAGCGAGGATTCTGTTTTGCTTGAACCATGAAAGAAGTATCGTTTTACTCTCCCTCGTACACAACAGGGCAATAAACTTCGGTATCGGCAGGAAACTTATCTCGACCCTTGAGATCAATAAGCTCGATAATACAATTGATATAAACTTTCTTTACGCCAAGTTTCTTGCAGAGGTCGTAGGCAGCCTTCATGGTGCCGCCTGTGGCCATCAAGTCATCATGGATAAGCACAACATCATCGGCCGAAAGAGCATCTTTATGAATCTCTATCTTGTCAGTTCCATACTCGAGTTCATATTCCTGTTGAATAGTCTCGGCTGGCAACTTACCGGGCTTGCGAATGGTAACGAAGCCTGCATTGATATTGTTGGCAATAATAGGGCCAAGAATAAAACCACGACTCTCAATGCCTAAAACCTTAGTAATACCAAGACCGGTGTAGTGGCCAGTCAAGCCATTAGCCAACTCGCGAAGGCATGCCGGATTCTTGAGCACAGTTGTGATGTCGCGAAACATAATTCCAGGCTTTGGGAAATCGGGAATAGTACGCAGATTTGATTTAATAAGATCGATGTTCATTTCTATATTTTTTATCTTCCCATCAAAACGAGAAGGATGTTAATATCGGCAGGTGACACACCAGGAATACGGCTTGCCTGACCAATATTCTCTGGACGGATGCGCGAAAGTTTTTGACGTGCCTCAATGGTTAGTTGCTGCAGCGAATTGTAATCGAGCGATGGAGAAAGACGAACCTTTTCCAAACGATTGATTTTTTCGGCCACCAGTTTTTCTCGCTCAATGTATCCCGCATATTTGATGCGCACCTCGGCAGCCTCAATAATCTCGTCTCGACGATTAGCAGGCAATGAGGCAAACAAATCTTTCAGCTCGGGAACATAGTTGGCAAGAAGAAGCATGTTCAACTCCGGACGATTGACAAGAGAGATAAGCTTGACTCCCTCTTTGAGCGGAGCCGAGTTCAACTGAGCAAGCACTTCGTTGAACGAAAGTTTCACATGAAACTCTTCACAGAACTGGATTACCTTTTCGATGAGTTGTTGCTTTTCGAGCAAAAGTTGATAGCGCTGTTCGGTTGCTAAACCGAGCTGATAACCGCGAGGTGTGAGACGCATATCGGCATCGTCCTGACGAAGCAAGATGCGATACTCGGCACGCGATGTAAACATTCGATAAGGCTCATCAACACCCTTGGTCACGAGATCATCGATAAGCACACCAATGTATGCCTCATCGCGACCCAAGACGAATTCCTCATCCACGCCACGAATTTTAAGTGCTGCATTAACACCTGCCACGAGTCCTTGACCTGCGGCCTCCTCATAACCTGTAGTACCATTAAC
Organism: Bacteroidales bacterium; assembly: GCA_030526445.1. Lineage (GTDB taxonomy): Bacteria > Bacteroidota > Bacteroidia > Bacteroidales > UBA3663 > Liminaster. The sequence goes on from JAUNCV010000090.1 coordinate 6,302, forward strand.
CTGACCCGCGAAGAAAAGACCAGACACCAACTTAGTCTCGAGCGTATGTCGCAACTGGGTAGGATCGAAGAAATCATACTCAATAGCATATCCCGGACGATAAGCCTCGACATGAGCCAATGCCGGAATGTGGCGCAGAGCTTCGAGCTGCACGTCGATAGGCAAAGAACTTGAGAAGCCGTTTAGATAATACTCTTGTGTATCCGTACCCTCAGGCTCGAGGAAAAGCATATGCTGATTCTTGTCGGCAAAAGTCACAAGCTTGGTCTCGATGCTTGGACAATAACGAGGACCGATGCTCTGAATTTGTCCATTGTAAAGAGGCGAATCGGGCAAACCGCTTCGCAGAATCTCATGCACCTTCTCGTTGGTGTAAATAGTCCAACAAGGAAGTGAAGGCAACTGCTTGGACTCATCGGCCAAAGGCAGATAAGAGAACTTATGAAAATCGGCATCACCCTCCTGACGTTCGGCCAAAGAGAAGTCAATGGTGCGACCATTGAGGCGAACAGGTGTACCGGTCTTCATGCGGTCTGCCACGAAGCCCATAGCTTTGAGTTGCTCAGTGAGTCCATAGCTGGCTGGCTCTCCAACACGACCACCCGGAATCATTGTACGCCCAATATGCATCAGGCCATTCAAGAAAGTACCCACTGTCAAGACAACCGACTTCGCTTTAAACACAACATCCATCTGAGTAATGGCACCAGCGATGCGAAGCGTTGTTCCACATGAAACATCTTCCTGAGGTTCGAAAATGAACTCAGTAACCATGTCTTGCCAGATAGAGAGATTGGGAAGATTTTCGAGAATGCGACGCCAAGCCCAGATATACTTGCCTCGGTCGGCCTGACTGCGTGGACTCCACATAGCGGGGCCTTTCGAGCAATTGAGCATACGAAACTGAATAGAGCATTCGTCTATCACTTCACCCATCTTGCCACCCAGAGCATCGATTTCACGAACAATCTGACCTTTGGCAATACCACCCACGGCCGGATTACATGACATCTGGGCAATTTTGTTCATATCCATGGTGATGAGACAAGTCTTGGCACCCATACGAGCTGCTGCATGCGCAGCCTCACAGCCCGCATGACCACCGCCAATCACCAATACATCATATTCAAATGTCATACTTTATCAACGCAAGCGCCTGATTTTCATTTGCTTCCATAATTTCTCTTTCACCTTCTCCCTTGTCATTGATACCACAAAGGTGCAAGATACCATGAATGATAACTCGGTGAAGCTCAGCAGCATAAGCTTGTCCGAATTGCTCTGCATTGGTTCGCACAGTATCAAGACTAATGAAAAGATCGCCCGAAATCTTATCACCCTCGGTATAATCGAAGGTAATGATATCGGTATAATAGTCATGTTGCAGATACTGGCGGTTCACCTCCAATATCTTCTCATCATCGCAGAAGATATAAGAAATTTCGCCTACACGCTTACCATGGAGAGCAGCCACCTCTTTAATCCAGTTTCGAACATCAGTTTTCTTGATGGCTGGCATGGCTACACCATCGCCATCAGTAAAGAAAGAAATCGCCATGTGACAAATTTTTGTTATATTTTACGGCAAAGATAGCAATATTGATAGTAAAAAACCAAGTTTTAGGTGAAAAAGTGCAAAAAAAATTGGCGACCTAAAAAGAACTCTATATATTTGCGAAGCGAATTTGCCGCATATCGTTTATTATAATAAGGTAATTCATCTTAAAT
>JAUNCV010000091.1:0-4030 GCA_030526445.1 Bacteroidales bacterium
AGGGAATGATGGTGACCACGGTCTGGAATCCCTCTTTTGCGCCCTCAACAAACGTGCTGAACAGCGGCACTTTTTTGACCAGACCAATGCCTAAGAAGAGCATAATGCAGCCAAAAAGCAGAATGTTGCTCACCAGTGTAGAGTAGAGTTTGAGGTGCTCTTGATCCATCGACCCAAAGAGCCACGAGAGGCCGCCAATAAAGGCGATAGTGCCCAGCAGGAAGGCGCCCAGCACCTTGTCAATGCGAATGCGCTGACGCATGCAGCAGAGCAGCAATCCGCCCAGTGAAGAGCAGGCTGTGGCCAGAAGCAGCGGGAGGAAGATATCGCTTGGGTTGGCGGCGCCAAACTGGCTGCGATACATCATGATGGAGATAGGAATGATGGTGAGGCCCGAAGTGTTGAGCACCAGGAACATGATCATGGCGTCAGAGGCCGTCTCCTTCTTCGGATTCAGCTCTTGCAGCTCTTTCATGGCTTTGAGGCCCATGGGCGTTGCTGCATTGTCAAGGCCCAGCATATTGGCCGAAACATTCATGAGAATGCTGCCCTGTGCCGGATGTCCGGCTGGGATGCCCGGAAAGATGCGCGAGAAGATAGGATTGATGAGTTTTGAGAACTGACGAATCACGCCGCCCTGTTCGCCAATCTTCATGAGTCCGAGCCAGAAAGTGAGCACGCCAGTGAGGCCAAGGCAGATTTCGAATGCTGTCTTCGAAGCCTCGAAGGTGGTGTTCATGAGGCGGCTCCAGATGTCAACATCGCCTGTAAATGAGCCTACTATGGCCATCAGGAAAGCGATGGCAAAGAAGAAAAACCAGATGTAATTGAGCATTATTTCTTCTCTTTATCTTTGCCGAATACGCGCACGTTGATGTAGCGTTTTGGGTTTGCCTTGATGTCGGTGATGAGGCTGTCAACGTCGGCAATGGTGCGTGTGAGCTGGTTGTGAAGTTCGTCGCTATTGATGAGCTTGCCTGCGGTGCCATCGGTGCTGTTGATGGCGCGAATGAGGCTGTCGGCATGCGCAATGGCATCGTTGGCATTGGCAATAATCTGCTCAATTTCGGCCTCTTTGAGCTGAATGGCCAGCGTGTCGAGGTTGGCCGAGGCATCGGCCACATTGCTGAGAATGGTTGGCAACTGGCGGTTGAGGTTGCTCACAGTGTTCTGCAGCTGCATGCTGAGGCTGTTGATGTTGAGCAGGGTTTCCTGCAGTTTGGCCTCGTTGACCACGCGATTGAGGCCCACGAGCAGGCTGTCAATCTTAGGCATGAGCGATGAGACTGAAGCGAGCATTGGGCCCGCCTGATCGAGCAAACCGGGCTGATTGCCGCCGGCCATGATGGTGTCGCCGCTTTCGATAATCTTCTCTGATTCACCAAGTTCGAGCACCAAAGTGCTGGCATTGAGCAGGTCGCCGGCAATGAGGATGCGGCTGTCGGACGGAATGCGAAGCGATGGGTCAATGTTGAGTTCGCACACCACGAGGTTGCGCTTATAGTCATAGCTCATAGAGCGCACGCGGCCCACTTTGTAGCCTTTGTACTTGATGTGGCTTGATTCGGCCAGACCATCAACGTTCTGAGCCACTATGTAGTAGGTAGTAGTGGTGTGCAGCTGGCCTTTGAGGTATTTGACACCGAATACCAGCACGGCAATTGAGGCAATGGTCCAGAGACCAATGCGCAGTTCATTTCCAAATTTCATATCTTTTTTTTATTATATTACGTTGTTTTCGCCCGAAAACCGGTTACTTGATGCGGTTTCCTTCAGCGTCGAATTTCACCCAGAATGCGTCGGGGAACTTCTGTTTCACTTCGCGCATCTGAGCCTGCAGTGAGGCGCGATCGGTTGAATTGCCGACCGTATATTTGTACATATTGCCCTCTTTGTAGCAGTCAACAGGCCAGAGACCTTTGAGTTCGGGAGCGCCTTTCTTGAGCTGTTTGGGCAATACCAGGAACTGAATTCTGTAATATGGACGGTTATCTACTACAGGCTGTTTTGCTGGTTCCTTGACCTGTTCGGGCTCCTTTTTGGCTGGCAGTTCCTTGATTTGCTCTGGCTCTTTCTTTACAGCCTTTTTCTTCAACGGTTCCTTTTGGGCCGGTTCTTCAGGCTTCTTGAAAGTGTCAGGTTTCTGCACATCGGTATCGCCCTGATAGTCGAGCTGGCGCTTCTCCCAGTTGCTTTTATACGATGCAAAAGCCTTATAGAGGCTGCTGGCAAAGAGATCTTGAGCCTCGGTTGTGTTGATGAAGCGCTCTTCGAGCTGATTGCTCATATAGCCCAATTCGATGAGAATAGCAGGCATAGGAGAGTAGCAGAGCACGTAAATGTTCTTCTCTTTTACGCCACGGTCGTTCACATTGTTGCGATAAGAGCTCTTGCGAAGAGCCTTGATCAGCTCACGTTGAGCTAATTCGGCCACCTCGCGGCTGTATTTATTATGCTTTTCGCGCTGAGTTTGGCAGAGGATTTTGGTCTGCAAATCGACGGTTGTCTCAAAATCGACCTGCTTACCGTTGATGTCGAGGTTCTCTCGTTCAATCATGGTGCGCTGGCGGATTCTCTCTTGCTCCGACTTGCTCTTGCCCGCCAGACCCGTGATGCCGAAGACATAGGTCTCGAAACCGCGTGCCTTATTGTTCTCGGCCGCGTTGACATGGATCGAGATGAAGAGGTCGCCCTTGGCCTTACGTCCAATCTGAGCACGTTCAGGGAGCGATGGATAGGTATCCTTCGTGCGGGTATAAACCACTTTTACGTCTTTGTGGTTCTCTTTGATCTGCTTGCCCAGTTTGAGCGCCACATTGAGTGCCACAGTCTTCTCATCGAGTTTACCTTTGCGGTGTGGAGTACCTGCATCGCCACCGCCGTGGCCTGCATCGATGATCACGGTAAAAGTCTCCTTGGCCATTGCCTGAGTTGGCAACAGCATCAAATAAGCGAGAAAAAAGGCAATAATTCGCAATTTCATATAAATAATGTGTATTATTTGCCGCAAAAATAAAGAAAAATTTGCTAAACCCCAATCTTTTCTCTATTTTTGCGCCAAAACATGGCAATTTTCTTGCTCTCAAAGCTTAATTTATAGAAAAAAGAAAAAAATGAAAAGTGTAAAATATGGCTTGTTGGGCCATCCGTTAGGACATAGTTTTTCGCGAAAGTTTCATAATGACCGCTTCGCTGCCCTTGGCATCGATGCCGAATATCTTAATTTTGACGTTGAAAATGTTGAGATGTTGCAGCAGATTCTGGCCGAAAACAGCAACCTTCGCGGACTGAATGTCACCATTCCCTATAAGCAGCAGGTGATGCCTATGCTCGACGAACTTGACCCGCTGGCCGAGCGCATTGGTGCAGTCAATACCATCAAGGTTATGCCCGATGGCAAGCTCAAGGGATACAATACAGACATCATAGGTTTTACCGAAAGTCTTCGCCCCATGCTGCCCGAAGGTTTGCAGACAGCATCGCTCGTGCTTGGCACTGGTGGCGCTTCGAAAGCCATCTTTGTGGCGCTCGAAAATCTGGGGCTGAATCCGCAATATGTATCGCGCACACCGGGAGAGAACTGCATTACTTATGCCGATCTTTCGGCCGAAGTGATGGCATCGCACCTGGTCATTGTAAACTGCACACCGCTGGGCATGCACCCGAAAGTGGAGGGTTGCCCGGCCATTCCGTATGAGTTACTCACACCGCAGCACATCTGTTTCGACTGTGTGTATAATCCGGCCGAGACTCGCTTCATGCAGCTGGCTGCTGCACAAGGAGCCAAAGTGAAGTGCGGACAGGAGATGCTCGAGGGACAGGCCATTGCCAGCTACGAAATCTGGACATCAAAATAACATAATATAACACAAAAAACAAATTCCATCGCTTATGAAACAGTTAGAAGTAAGCCAGGCTTTTAGTAAAGCTTGGGAGGTATTTAAGGAGAATGGTTTGACGCTGAGTGCAGTCTATCTGGGCATTGTGGTGATTCAGAATGTTGCCACCAATATGTTTGGCCTTATGTTCG
>JAUNCV010000091.1:4040-7938 GCA_030526445.1 Bacteroidales bacterium
ATGCGTTCTCCTCCGCGTCATGCATCTGCAACTCTTGAGGTTGTGTCTCAGTGGTCAGACGGTTGATCAGGTCTCGCCATGCGTCGGTGTCGGCAGCGTCCGATGTTCGGTCAACTGGCAGGAGTTGCTTAACCAGTCATTGCAGCTCTCTGTTCAGCAGATGCCGGTAACCACGCTCAGCAGTATTATTACTGCTTGCCTGATTTTTGGCTTCTGCGTCATGATTTTCCGTGTGGTGCGTGGTCAGCAGACCGAGTTCTCGCTCGATGCCTGGAAGCAGCCTGCTGCAGCTTATGTCAAGTATGTGGCTGTCAATTTGCTCAATGGCTTCATCATTGGCATTGGCCTTCTTTGCCTTATTTTGCCGGGCATTTATCTGGCTTGCCGTCTGGGTTTTGCAAGCTATGCCATTGCCGAAAATCCAGAGATCAGCATTGAGGATGCCTACAAGCAGAGCTGGCGCATGACTCGTGGCAACGTGCTCAATGTCTTTCTCATGGGCTTGGTTTGCTTTGTAGTCTGCATCGGTGGTTTCTTGTGCTGCTGCATTGGTTTGATTCCTGCTGTTGCTCTTTGCTTGCTCATAGTTGTTGTGGCTTATGAGATGATTAAAGAAAATGCATTTGTGCGCCCTGATAACTATGATTCGGGCTATCAGAAGGAAATCTAAAATATAGGATATAACGAAGCTCTGCAACTGTTATGGTTGTATGATATAAAACGAAACAAAGCTCCGCAACCATCATTGTTGCGGAGCTTTATTTTTATTGTGTAACTAAAAGTTATTTAGCGTTTTTCTTTTCCTTACGAGCATTGACTTCGTCCATATAGCCGGCAGTGATGACGCCCGAAGGCAGCGCGATGATAGCGACACCCACAATGGCCGAGAGCATGCAGATGGTTCGACCCAGGCCCGAAACCGGACAGATGTCGCCATAACCCACCGTGGTGAGTGTGCAGGCTGCCCAGTAGATGGCATCGAAGAAAGTGTCAAAGAGATATTCGCCCGTGGCAGGGTTGATAGGCTCCTCGACATTGAACATAATCAACGCTGTGATGAAGATGTAGAAGACGGCAAACACAAGCACAGTGAGCAGTTTGTCGGCCTCTTTGCGAATGACATTGATCATGATCTGGAGCGGAGAGTAGTAGCGGAAGAAACGCACCACACGCAAAATCTTGAGCATTCTTGCCACACGCAGCACCTTGAACGAAGCGTTGAGCATGGTGACCGAAGGGAGAATAGACAACAGGTCAACAATGGCCATGAATGAGAACGGATAGAGCAAGAAAGCCTTCTTTGAGTTGGTTTTGCTCTCAATGTCGGCCGTCATCCATCGCATCAGGTAATCGATGATGAAGATGAGGCAGGTAATCTTGTCGCACATAACCATCCACTCTTGCTGCACACGGAACATGAGCGGGAGAATACTTGCTACAATAGTAACAAGCATGAAGTAGTCATAGATGCGCGAAGACAAAGAACCCTCACCATGAACAGGTTCGATGATTTGTGCAATTTTCTCTCGTACAGTCATAAAATAATAATTGTATTAAGGCAGTTAGGTTAGTTTGTGCCCATCCAGAGAAGGAACATGGCGATGACCACAAACAGAAGGTCGATAGATTTGCTCTTGATATTCTGCTCCTTGAAGAAAAGCCAGCCCGCCAGGAAGCCAACGATGACGCCCGAACGGCGTACCAGTGAGATGATGGAAATCAGCGCATCGGGCTGCGAAAGAGCATAGAAATAGCAGAAATCGGCTACGCTGAGAAAGACAGAGATGAGCGGAATCTGCCAGCGCCAGTGAAATGGATGCTTGATGCGATGACGCTTTGGTGCCCAGCAGATGAGGCAGACAATGCCCATCATGATGACCTGATAGAAGTTGTACCACGACTGGATAACCATCTTGGGGAAGCCTCGGTTGGGAATGAGTCCGAAAAGACCGTGTCCGTTGTTAGGGTCGCCCACAAGAAATTTGTCATAGAGACCGCTGACAGCGCCAATCATAGTGCCGGCCATCACGAGCCAGATCCAGATGCTGTTCTTGACCGAAATGCCCTCTTTCTTGCCTGAATATGAAATCATTGTGAAGGCAAAGAGCGAGACGATGACGCCCGCCCACTGCCAGCCGTTGAGCTGTTCGTCAAACACGAAGATGGCGCCAAGCAGAGCCAGAATAGGGCGTGTTGCATTGATGGGCGAAGCAATGGTGATGGGCAAATGCTTGAGGCCGTAATAGGCACATATCCACGAAGCAAGCACAATGGCTGACTTGAGGATGATGTACAGATGGATGGTAGGGTCCTCGATGCGTGGAATGAACAGCAGATGATCTTCGGGAATAAAGCCTTGGGCCGAAAGAATGACCAAAGGCAGGAAGATGCAAGAGCAGAAGAAAGTGTTGAGCAGAAGGACAGGGATAACAGCATTGTCCTTCAGACTGATCTTCTTGAAGACGTCATAGACGCCCAGCAGCATGGCGCTGGTGAAGGCGAGAACTAACCACATTATTTCTTCGCCTTAAATGCCAAAGCGTAAATGCGCATCTGCTTAACCATAGCGAGGAGACCGTTGCTGCGGGTAGGAGAGAGGTGCTCCTTCAGTCCAATCTGCTCAATGAAATAGAGTTCGGCGCCGAGGATGTCGTCTGGCGTCTGGTCGTTGAATACAGAGAGGATGAGGCTCACGAGACCCTTAACGATGACAGCGTCGCTATCGCCGGTGAAGTGGATGCGCTCGCCATCGAAGTCGGCCTGAATCCATACACGGCTCTGGCAGCCTTCAATGATGTTCTGTGGAGTCTTATATTTCTCGTCAAGTGCCTCAAGATTATTTCCTAACTCGATGAGCATCTGATATTTGTCCATCCAGTCATCGAATGCTGAAAAGTCGTCGATGATCTGGTCCTGAATTTCGTTGATTGTCATTTCTTTTATGTTTGTTATATTTGTTATTCTTAATAGAGAATGTTGATCAGCACATCGCCCACAGCCTGCAGTGTCTCTTTCGAGATTTTGTCGAGTGTGTCGTCGGTTGTGTGCCAGTATGGGTAGAACGAGCCACCGCTATTCTGTCGCGTATCAATGATGTCGATGCAAGGGATGCGGCGCATCTGGTTTACGAAGACATGATCGTCGGTAATGCCGCCACCCTGTGCATTGATGAAATAGCGGCCGTAGCCAAGTTGCTGAGCCTTTTGCCACACCATGTTCACAATGTCCGAAGCGTATCGGTCACTATAGAACTCGCGATAGAAAGTGGCATCTTTGGCGCCCACCATATCGAGCAAAATGCCGAAAGTGGCGCGGTAGTTGGCTACATGAGGCTGCTTGCACCATTCCTGTGTGCCAAGTGCCCACCAGTCTTCGCGGTGCTGTCCAGGCCAGTTGTCGGGCGCGCCATAGTCTTCGGCATCGGTCAGGAAAAGATCAACACCCATCTGCGGCGCTTGCTGCTGGAAGAGGCGCGCCAGTTCGAGGATTACGCCCACGCCCGATGCGCCATCGTTGGCAGCAGGCACAGGTTTGGTGCGATTCTCCTTGACGGGATCTTCGTCGGCAATGTGTCGGCTGTCCCAGTGACTGAGAATAAGCACACGGTTAGCAGCCTCAGTATTGAAGCTGCCGACGAGGTTGATGATAGGAAGCTCAGTGCCATCGTAAGCCTTAGCCGAAGCGTGCATCTCATAGACTTTGGCACCATGTCGGGTAAGCTCACTGTTGAGCCATGCAGCGCAGTTTTTCTGTGCCGCAGAACCGGGAACGCGTGGTCCGAAATCGAGCTGCTGAGCGATATAATGATAAGCGCTGTCGGCCGAGAAAACAGGGAGCGTTTTCTGGGCTGCAGCGGTGTTGCCTGCAGGCTGCACAGCGGGTGCAGGAGACTTGCCTC
>JAUNCV010000092.1 GCA_030526445.1 Bacteroidales bacterium
CATCAGCTGGAAGGAGATAATCTTCCAACAGCCGAGGAACTGGAGAACTACTTGCAACGCTTTGACACCTGGCTGGGCAACACCGCTAAGGTGCGAGACTGGTATCAGTGGTGTGCTTTCAAAAAAGATCTTGCAAGTGCCGGAATGAACGTAGTATCTCGCAAAGTCGAAAAAGAAGAGATTTCCGGAGAACATCTCTGCGATGGCTTCTTCAAAGCACTTTTCAAGAGTCTCGCTTGTGAAAAGATTGCACAGTCGTCAACTCTTCGCACCTTCGAAGGTTCTATTTTTGACGAGACTGTTGCTCGATATCAGAAACTTACTCGCGAATTCCAGATTCTTAGTCAAAAAGAACTTTATGCACGTTTGGCTGCAAATATCCCACACGTAACAGAAAACATAGACAGCAGCAGCGAAATTGGCTTGCTTAATCGCAACATTTCTAACGGTGGACGAGGTCTCTCCTTGCGCGATCTGATGGACCAGATTCCCACACTGCTCCCTCGCCTCTGTCCTGTAATGCTGATGAGCCCAATGTCTGTGGCCCAATATCTCAATCTCTCACAGGATAAGTTTGACCTCGTAGTCTTCGACGAGGCTTCACAGATGCCTACAAGCGAGGCTGTAGGAGCTATTGCACGAGGCAAGTCCGTTATCGTCGTGGGCGATCCAAAACAGATGCCTCCTACAAGCTTTTTCAATTCGACTAACGTGACAGAAGAGGAGGCTGACATTGATGATATGGAGAGCATCCTTGAGGATTGCCGCACCCTCGAAATCCCAGCTTTGCAGCTAAACTGGCACTATCGTTCTAAGCACGAATCGCTCATTGCATTCTCTAATAATGAGTATTATGAAGGCCAGCTGATCACCTTCCCTTCGACCGATGACCAGGCAACAATGGTGAAATACAACTATGTGGATGGCGTCTATGACAAAGGCGGATGCCGCTCAAATCCACAAGAGGCTCAGGCCATCGTTGAGGAGATTGCAAAGCGTCTCCAAGCACCAAACCATGCAGACAGAAGCATCGGCGTTATCGCCTTCAGCGTAGTACAGCAAAACCTCATCGAGGATATGCTTATCGAAAAGCTAGAAAGCGACAAGGCTCTGCACGAAGCGGCTGAAGAGCTTTACGAGCCTATCTTCGTAAAGAATCTCGAGAATGTCCAAGGCGATGAGCGAGATATAATCATGTTCTCAATCGGTTATGGACCTGACAAAGAGGGCAAGGTTTCTATGAACTTCGGTCCACTGAACAACTCTGGTGGCGAACGCCGATTAAACGTAGCAGTAACCCGCGCACGCAGAGAAATGGTTGTCTTCTCTTCGCTTAAAGCTTCTCAAATTGATTTGCGTCGAACCAAAGCTCGCGGCGTGGAGGGCTTGAAACATTTCCTAGAATATGCCGAACAACAAGTGCTCACACAAACTGACGGAACAAAGCGCGAGAATATGGACAACATTCTCTCTGAGCAAATTGCCAAGGCGCTGCGTGAACGTGGCTACGAAGCCAACACTCAGATTGGCCGCTCAAACTTCAAAGTGGATGTGGCCATTGCCGATGCAAATAACAAAGAGCGCTACACACTTGGCATTCTGCTTGATGGCGAAGGCTACCACGACACTCAGACCACACGCGACAGAGAGATTGTTCAGCCTTCCGTTCTTAAGGGACTTGGCTGGAAGATCATGCGAGTATGGAGCGCAGACTGGATCAACAATCCAGAGCGTGTTCTTGAACGCATCGAGACCTATTTAAAAGAGAATGCTCCTGCCCCAGAACCAGAAAAGAAGGAGGTTTTCGATGTTTCGAAAGAGGAGGTAATTGAGGCTCCAAGTGACGAGTTAGAATATAAGGTCTATACTCCTAAAGGAAATGTAGCAAACAAGTCTGATAAGCAACTCGCTGGTGATATTCTCAACTGCGAACAGCCAATGACCCTCTCCTACCTCTGCCGCCGAATAGCAACTCTGCGTGAAATGCCTCGCGTAACTCAATCTCTCACAAATACAGTCACCGAAATTGCCGAGAATAATTTCTGCATGCAACAGATTGGTTCTTCAACAATCGTCTGGAAAGATTTGCAAAGTGCAAAGTCCTTCAAGGGCTACAGAAAGAACAATGGCCGCGATATTACAGATATCCCAGTCATCGAGGTTATGAACGCAATTGTAGCTTCTGTTCGCGAACAATTTTCTATCCGCACCGATGCTCTCACCCTTATTGTTGCTAAGCAATTAGGCTTCACCAGACGCGGAGCTAAAGTGGATCAGGCTCTCAACGAGGCTCTCCAGCAATTACTTTTGGAAAAGAAAGTTGTTGATACTGATGGTATGTTAAGACTTCCCGAATAATACTTGCGTAAAACTATCCCCATGTAAGATTTTTCTCTTGCATGGGGATATTCTATTTTAACAAGGTTATTCGAAATTGCAAATATTGCTCAAGCCATAAAATGACAAAAGGGAAGGCATTAACCTTCCCTTTTGTGCCCCAAGCGGGACTCGAACCCGCACGACCGTAATGGCCAAGGGATTTTAAGTCCCTCGTGTCTACCATTCCACCATCAGGGCATCAGCGGGCGCAAAGATAAGGAGTATTTTGGGAAATACCAAATTTTGCGCCCAAAAAAGTTAAAGCAAAAAGAGAAAAAAACCGTTTTCGCTTACTATAGGCTACATTTTAGAGAACTTCAATGAGCTCAACGTCGAAAATGAGAGCTGCATATGGAGGGATGCTTCCACCTGCTCCACGCTCACCATAAGCGAGATTAAATGGAATGTAGAAACGATATTTAGCACCTTCCTTCATCAACTGAACACCTTCTGTCCAACCCTTGATGACCTGGTTCAGGCCAAAGTCACATGGCTCATTGCGCTTGTAAGAAGAGTCGAAGATTGTGCCATCAATGAGTGTACCTTCGTAGTGGCAACGAACTGTGTCAGTAGCCTTTGGCTGCTTGCCGGTGCCTTCGGTAAGAACCTCATACTGCAAACCGCTTGCGGTAACAGTAACACCTGGCTTCTTAGCATTCTCAGCGAGGAACTTCTCACCCTCTTCGCGAACTACCTTGCCAGCCTCTTCTGCTGCAGCCTGCTGCTTAGCCTCAAGCGCTGTGAAGAACTCTTCAAGAGTCTGCTGAGCTTCAGAGTAACCAAGCTGTGGCTTATTTTCATTAATAATGTCGGCTACAGCTGCTGCAAAGTCAGCAACAACGAGGTCATCTTTCAGACCCATCTGCTTGAGCTGTGTACCAATGTTCATGCCCAATGCATAACTGATTTTGTTCATAAGAAAAATATTTATTTGTTATTGTATTATTTTTTTCTACGATCGTAGGCTGCAAAAAGATTGGCCAAAATGGTTCCCGAAATGCTGTGATAAGCACACGAAATGGCACAAGGAATAACTACGAGCGGATTGGCCGTAAAGGTCTGAAGTGCCAAATTTGTTGCCAGACCTGCGTTCTGCATACCAACCTCAATAGAGACAGTACGCTTCTTGGCTGTATTAAAACCGAAAAACGATCCGAGCAAGAAACCAAGAAGGTAACCCAGCGTATTGTGGCAGAAAACCACACCCAACATAAGGAGTAAAAGTGTAAATCCATTGCCCGATGCCAAAAGATGTGGCAAGGCGGCCAACACGGCATTACCTACAATGAGTGAGAGACAGATAACCGAAATGCCAGGCATGCAAAGTTGAATATCTGCAAAATAACTCTTCTGGCTAAAGAAGAAATTGAACATGCAACCCACGGCAACAGGCAGCAGCGTGACAATCAACATGTTCTGAAACATTCCCCAGGCATCAACTGCAATTTCCTCACCAGCCAAGAAATAAACCATAAGAGGAGTAACAATAGGAGCCACAATCGTGCTGACCGTAGTCATACCCACACTAAACGCAACATCACCCTTACAAAGGAAAGACATAATATTGCTCGAAACACCTCCAGGGCAACAGCCAACAAGGATAATACCTACTGAAAGTTCGGGAGACAATCCGAAGAGTTTGCTGAGGGCAAAGGCAACAAATGGCATGATAGTAAATTGTGCCAAAGTGCCGAGTAAGATATCAAGCGGCCTGCGAAGAACAATCTTGAAATCGTCTGTAGACAGGGTACAACCCATCGTGAGCATGATAAGGCCCAATATCAGATTACCAGCGCCCAAAGTTTTTATCCAGCTAAAGGCTTCAGGAACAAATACCGCCAATATGGCAGCAGCAATAACCACAGCCGAGGTGTAATGCCCCATAAAGCGGCTGATGGCTTGAAAAATACGCAACATAATTAATCCATTCGGTCACGATAATCTTCGTAGAGATATTCGCGCAAAATATCGAAAGTATGGTTAGGATGCAAAATGACGAGTGCAGGATGAGAAACGCCATTAAACATATTTGTCTTGACTGTAGTATAGTGAAGCATATCCTCAAACACTACATATTCACCCACTTTCAAAGGATGATCGAAACGCCATGAGCCCATGAAGTCTCCACTTAGGCAGCTATTTCCTCCAAGACGATACACGTTTGGTTCCGTATTATTAAGTTCATTCTCAAGCGTTTCTGCTCCACGAACCTTAGGCCAGTATGGCATTTCAAGGCAATCAGGCATGTGGCAAGCGAAGCTCACATCAAGTATCGCTGTCTTAATGCCATGATTTTCCACAACATCGACCACCTGCGAGATAAGTGGACCAGTCTGCCAACCGAATGCACTTCCGGGTTCAAGAATAATCTTAAGCCAAGGATAGCGGCTACGCAGTCCCTTAAGAATCGAAATAAGATGCTCTACATTGTAGTCCTTACGGGACATGAGATGACCACCTCCAAGGTTGAGCCACTTAATCTGCTTAAACCACTTTCCGAACTTCGCCTCAAGATGCACTAATGTATGCTCAAGCGCTTCGGACGAAGATTCGCAGTGACAATGGCAATGAAAACCCTCTATTCCAGCAGGAAGAGTCTCAGGTAAAGCATCGCACAAAACACCGAAACGACTTCCAGGAGCACAAGGATTATAAATCTCTGTTTCAATCTCCGAATACTCTGGGTTGACACGCAAGCCACACGAAACACCTGCTGCAATAGCACGTTTGCCAAAGTGCTCATACTGCGTGAGCGAATTGAAGGTAATATGGCTCGAACAACTGGCAATAGTAGCAAAGTCGCGATCTGTATATGCCGGACTGTAAGTATGCGCCTTACTGCCGAATTCAAGGAATGCTAAGCAGGCTTCATTGACCGACGACGCAGTAGTATGCTGAATATACTCGCGAAAAATTGGAAATGTCTTCCACAAAGCATAGGCTTTAAAAGCGAGAATAATCTCTACACCAGCTTCATCTGCAACACGTTTGATGAGGGATAGGTTACGTCGAAGCAGACGCTCTTCAAGAACGTAACAGGGCGAGGGAAGATTGAGATAATCTTCAGGAGTAATATCACTTTCAATCATTGTAGAAGACATTTATTCTGCAACAGCTTCATTGTTTTGCAACGAATCTGGCTGCACATTGATAGAATTAGAAGATGAGTTCAATAAAGAATCGGCAGAAGTTGGCTGAAGCGAATCCGCTGGTGTTGGAATAATCTGAAGACCATCAATCAAGTCAAGATCAACTTCAAGACTGTCTTGCAGATAAAACGCTGTCGAATCACTTACAAAGTTACCTCCACGCATGAATGGAGACACTGCAACCTTTACAATCAGCTTACCTAAAGTTTTAAAAAACAATCTCTTAATCGAAAATTTAGGTTCGTCAATATTGCCAGTCACAGGAAGTTCCATATCACAAACACCATTCTTATCAGTCAGAATATAAAGACCGGCTTTGAGAGGTACTCCCTTCATTTCGGGCTCAACCTCTTTGTTCTTTTTACCAACTTTGGGCTGATTGATAATCAAATGATTCTTGCTATCAAGATCGCCTTTCTTGACCAATGTTTCTGACGAGAAATTCAAAAGACCCTGCTCTACAGGGCAACCAAACATTTGCAGCACATAAGGAGAAAAATCCTTCAGCTCAACGTGTTTTACGTCAAGCTTCACATCCATGTTGTGCAAATCCTCAAAACAGCCTTTATATTTCAAATGCACTGTTCCTCGGCCTGTACCAACATGGCTGTTGACCGAAATGTCATTTATGCCCGAAAGGTTAAAATTGTTGCAGAAGAAATTCAGGTCATGAAGTTCATAGAGGAAAGGATCGTAGCGTAAAGCATGATCAGCATACTTCAATCGACCATTAAGCACATGCAGACGGTCAATATACAAATCAAAAGGCTCCTCTCCTACGCGCTCCACCGAATCTGGACGTTCTGTTGCGGAATCTTCTTCAATCTGCTGAATTGGAGCCTCAACAATCATTCGCGAGAAATTGTCAAGACTGTCTTTATCGAACTCTGCGCGAATCTGAGGGTTAACAATCAGAATCTCCTTAAAGCCATAGCGATTCTTGAGCAAACTTACCTCTGAAGTTGCAAGATACATAGAGTCGGCAGTAACACAAGGTTCACCGCTTTCATCTTCGAGCAAGAAATCCGACAACCGCGATTCACCCTGCACCTCCATGGCAAGAATATGGTGCAAATTGCCCTTCACATGCATCTCTGCATCGAGCAATCCCTGCATATTAGGAGTATTCAATACCTGCTGCACATAAGGTAAGATAGCATGTAAGTCGAAACGATTGAGGTGGAAAACAAGACCAAAGTCTGAGGTTTTGTCATCATAGTCAGCCGAGATATCGAACGAACCGCCATCAACAAACTGGAAAGAGAGACCAACCTCTGTGTCAACAGTACGAAGATCAATACCAGGAATAGAAAGCGAAAAATCGGCTAATTTGAAGTCGCTGCCCACCTTCAAATCCTGATAGCGCACAAAACTATTTGTGATTTCGATGCTCTCAATAACAACAGGCAGCGGTTCAGACTTCGTTTCTGTAGAGTCTTCTTCACTGCTGAAGAACTCAATCATATCAGTGAAGTTGAACAAAGAATCCTGCTGTTCTACATTCAGATAGAAACGATCAGCATGAACCTTCTTTACATCTATCAAACCCACGAACAGCGATGGAACAGAAATCTCAACGTCTAAATTTCGAAGTTTGACAAAAGGAGTCTGGCCATCAGGCTCATATAAATTCAGAGAATCGAGCGAAAGAGAACCAACAAACGGATTAAGAGAAAGTTTTTCGAGATATAACTTTCTTCCGCAAAGCTCCTCTCCATGATCATTGATATAATTACGCGCAAAGGGAGGAACTGCAAGCATGATTACAACAAAGAGAAGCAAAATCACGCCAAGCAATGTTCCCAATACACCACAAGATACTTTAAGTAACTTTTTCATCAATAATTATTTGCTGAGTTTATGCCACATATAAATGCCGTAGATGCTGTTCACAAAATAGACACTATACTTAGCTACTGTCATAAAGGTGAACTCAGAATCAGACATCAACCACATTGAGATATAGGCAACATTGATGATAAGCCAAAGATACCATTGCTCAACAAAGGCCTTGACAGAAACCCACATCGTTACAATGCTGAGCACAGTGGTAAACGAGTCGAGCCACAACTGCGAAGCCGAAGCATAGTCAGCCTTCAGGGTCTTGAACTCAATATCTGGCCAGATTGAAGTCAGCTGGTTAATCATCCATGGGCCAAAGTAAATAAGGAACTCGCCCAAAGCCAAGGTTGCAACAATGACAGCAACAGCCGTATAGAAACGCTGGCTCCATGTCATGTAACGGGTATGAATGGTACCCGTATTGTCATGACGCTTGCGCTTGCTCCACTGCTTGAAACCCACAATCTGCATAGGCA
>JAUNCV010000093.1:0-2774 GCA_030526445.1 Bacteroidales bacterium
TAGGGTTAATTTCAAAGATGTGCAAAAATAGTATCAAAAAATGCTAAAAACTGTGTTACACGTTTTATGTTACTTGTTACACGTATTGATAATCAGTGGTATATGAAAAATAGAAAAGAAAGTTTGCCACATGATTTGTGGCAAACTTTCTATAAAATATGTAAACAATATTTAAAAGTTACGCTTATTCTAATTCAACAATTGTGACGCCTGCGCCACCAAATTGCACATGTTCATCACGGAAATTGGCAACACAAGAGCGAGTGCCAAGATATTGACGAATGGCTACGCGTAAGGCTCCTGTGCCTGTGCCGTGCAGAATGCGCACTTGAGCAATACTGAGCAGCTGGGCATCGTCGAGGAAGTACATAACCGACTGAAGAGCCTCTTCAGCTCTCATGCCTCGCACATCGAGTTCAGCCTTGAAAGCGAGTCGGCGTTGTCTGATTTCGTCGCTTACCGATGGGTCGTGGGTGCCAGCCAATAGCTGGAATTTTCCACTCTCTGCTTTCTTTTGCTGGTTCTTGCTCATTCGCTCCAAACGGCTCATATCGACCATACTGCTGATCATGCCAAATGCCACCTTGCACTGGCGGCCACTGATGGCCATGACTTCGCCCATGGTGCTTTGACCCTTGATGCGAACAGTGTCGCCCACCGCGATTGGGGTGTTGTTAGCCTGCTCCGAAGGTTTGGCTTGTTTTTGCTTTTCCTCCTCTTCGCGTTTGCGTTTCTCGATTTTCTGTTCTACGAAACGTTTGTGCTCCTGACGAATCTTCTTGGTAGTCTCTTTGTCGGCCTGCGCCTCCTTGATTTCCTTGATGGTTCGTTCAATGCGTGCATTCGCCTCTTTGAGCAGGCTTTCGGCTTCGTTGCGCGCCTGTTGCATCACCTCTTGCTTTTTCTGCTTGAGTTGAGCCGTCTTTTCATCATAAGCCAAAGACTTCTCTTCGAGTTCCTTTTCTTGCTGATGAATTTTCTGGCGTTTCTGCTCCCAATAGCGTTTATCGCGACTGATGTCTTGCAGATACTTGTCCATGTTCACATAGTCAGAACCTACAATTTCTTTGGCCGTTGCAATGACATCGTTCGGAAGACCAATCTTGTGAGCAATTTCGATTGCGAAAGAGGAGCCTGGGCGACCAATCTCAAGGCGGAACAAAGGACGCATCTCTCCACGGTCATAGAGCATAGCACCATTGACGATGCCCTGAGTCTCGTCGGCAAAGAGCTTGAGGTTGGTGAAATGGGTGGTTATAACACCATTGACGTGCATCTTGTTGAGTTTGCCCAGGATGGCCTGAGCTATGGCACCACCAATCTGAGGCTCTGTGCCCGAACCGAACTCATCGATCAAGACCAGTGTGCCATTGCTGCCTTCGCGCATAGGGGCAGGCTTATTCGCATTATTGCTTACCGGACGATAGCCATTGGCATTGCGCAAGAAGAACTTCATGTTCTGCAGGTGCGATGAGTAGGTTGAGAGGTCATTGTCGATGCTCTGTTCATCACCAATATCAACAAAGATGTGGTCAAAGATGGCGCACTCTGAGTTATCCTTCATAGGCACAGGGAGTCCGTGCTGGAGCATGTATTGCACAAGGCCCAGGGTTTCGAGACAAACACTCTTGCCGCCTGCATTCGGACCTGAAATCAGGACGATGCGTTGCTTTTTATGGTCGAGCAGGATATCGAGAGGCACAACAGTTTTGCCTTCGCGTGCGTACCTTATATATAATAAAGGGTGACGAGCCTGTACCCAATCGGTCGTATTGGTTTCAGAGAGGCGAGGGGTAATGCCATCAATAGTTTCGGCAAAGCGAGCCTTGGCGCGAAGAAAGTCAATAAGACCCAGGAAATCGTAGGCCGCCAGCATATTGTCGGCTTCTGGACGAATCATGCCGGTCAGCTGTGTAAGAATGCGTATGATTTCCTGACGCTCTTCGCCTTCAAGTTCACGGATACGGTTATTGGCTTCGACCACCTCGGCTGGCTCTACATAGAGCGTTTTACCAGTAGCCGACTCGTCGTGCACAATGCCCTTGAGTTTGCGCTTGCTCGATGGTGGAATTGGAATCATGAGGCGACCATCGCGCATGGTTGGAGTGGTGTCTTTTTCAATAAGACCCTCGGCTTGAGCATTGCGCAGAATGTTGTTGAGCAATCGGCCAATGCCACTCATGGTACGAGCCATTTCGTGACGAATTTCGGCCAAAGCGGGTGATGCGTTGTCTTTGATTTCACCTTCGGGGGTCAGGGTCTGGTCAATGCGCATCACAATGTCGCGATGGGTCACAACCTGACTTGCCTGCTCCTTGAGCAATGGGATGCCATTCTCAAAGCCTTGCAGATAGCGCACCAGGTTATCAATGGTGCGAAGCGAGCGCATCAAGTCGTAGAGTTCCTCAGTTTCGAGGAAGGTTCCGGGCACCTTAATGCGTTTGAGAGGCAGGGTGAGGTCAAAGAAATAGTCGGTGGGCAGGGGCTGCAAAGCCTGCTCCAAGAGATCGGTCATCTCCTGGAGCAAATCAAGTTCGTGCTGTAAAGCTCTTTTATCGGTAAGGAAGGTCATGTTATCGACACGCTCTGCGCCCAACGGACAGAGGGTGTTCTTTCTTACCTTTTCTCGGATTTTATCGAACCCGAGTTTCTCTTCAAAATTATTGGGATAAATCAATGTTTTTGTATTGTATATTCAAAGCGTTAATTATGTATATATGCACAAAATATGCAATGCTTTGGTCCGATAATCCACTTTTTTGATTCGGGATTCC
>JAUNCV010000093.1:2784-7840 GCA_030526445.1 Bacteroidales bacterium
CGAGTTACTTCCGAGTTACCTCCGAGTTGATATCGAGTTGCTTTTAGTTATGCATAATTATGCATTTTAGTCTTCGTTAAAGTTCCAGTTCTCCCACGCCTTGGCGTACAATTTCTGGTGCATCGCCTGTAAGATCAACAACCGTTGAAGGCTGCTCTTGTCCGTAGCCACCATCGATAAGGATGTCGGCTTGATGACGGAAAGTCTCTTCGATAAGGAAGGGGTCGGTCATGTATCCAGGATCGATCTCTTCTTCCTCGACAACAGGCACTTTGAGAGAAGTGGTGAGGATTGGCCCATCGAGTTCTTCGAGCAATGCATGCAAGATTTTGTTATTGGGCACACGAATACCTACGGTTTTACGACTGCGGAACACCTTTGGCAGTTTCAGGCCTGTTTCGAGAATAAAGGTGAAGGGACCAGGCAGGTGACGATGCATGAGCTTGTACTGTTCTTTCGAGATTTTGGTGTATTCGTCGGCCTGACTGATGTCCTTGCAGATGATTGAGAGGTGGCCTGTTTTGGCATCTTCTTTACGATACTGGTAAATTTTTTCGACAGCACGCTGGTTGAGGGCATCGCAGCCGATAGCATAAACCGAATCGGTGGGATATATGATGATTCCGCCATCGCGAATGACGCGTGCAATATCTTGCAGAATGCGGCTATTAGGATTGTTCTCGTAAAGTTTGTAGGTTTCCATAGTTAAAATATTTAATGTACAATGACGCCAAGATCGTTGTCGTCGGTATAATCAGAGAGAAATCTTCGCACAGCAATGGGCTTGATTCTACTCCAAAGGTTGCACCAATTTACCCAAGAACTATAGGTCCATGGCTCTGATACAAAATCGGTACCCTCTTTGTCAGGGGCACAAAAGGCCATTCTGTATTGAATGCGGTTGCGTCGGTCAGGATGGATGCCATAAAGTATCTGTTCCCTGCGATCAATCAGTCGTGTGACGTACTGGTTGGGAATGTTGACAGCCAAGCCCGCGCTTTGCATGCAAGGATACAGTTTGCGGTTGCCATCGGGCCAGTCTTTACCAAACGAACCGCAGAGGCCCGCTTTGTTCTGGAAATAGCGTTTGCCTGCCAAATGTGTTGAATCGGTATTGAAAATGCCCACTTTCATTACGCCTGTAACGAATTCCAGATCAGAGAGACTTTTGTTCCCTTCATCAGCTGCTTCGAAGAAATGAGTCACCTCGCACTCTCGGGTGCCGGCATAGAGAATGTATCGGCTCTTTACATTGATGATTCGGCCTTTATATTCCCATCCCTTCACGTTCATATCGACAATGGTACGTAACGGACCCTTAGACACAATTTGTGCCTGACGCCAAGCAAAAGGCTCTATCATGAGCAAGCATGGATCCTTTTTCTTGCTGTTGGGCTCGTTGAGTTCGTAGTTCGGGTCATCGAGCGAATCGTCCCAGCCACGAAGGGCGCCCAGACTTACGGTTTGTCCCACCATGATGATATCGTCGCCAAACTGGCGGTTCTTCACAAGTTCTGGAACTTCACTGCTATACCACAAGCCTTCGGCTAACTCTAACTGATGTTTGCGTTTGCCGTAGAGATCTGTGCTCTGCTTCTTATCGAAATAGACACGATAGGCCACCATTTCGTTTTCGAATGCTGGACCGTGGTGCATCATTTTGCTATACATATTGTCAACCACTTCGCTTACCGAATCGGTTGGAATATGCTTCTTCTCAAGATAGGATTTGGTTTTGTCGTTGTCTTTGAACCACATTTGCGCATGAACGCGGGCAGGATAACGATTTTCCGCAACCACTTCTTCAGAGTAAGTGATTTCGGCCCTACGCTTGTCTTGGGGCTCGAAATCGACTAAAAAGACAATCTCGTCATAAATTCCGTTGCCGTCAAGGTCATCGAGCTGACAGGGAATCTCCTGGTCATCAACCATAACCGTGGCACTTTTTACCTCTGCCTGAATTTTCTTGGGGATAGTCAGGCAGATTGGTGCATCGGTTATAGCAATGTTGTTAGGATTGCTCAGAGACAGTGTAATGGATGATAAAAGCAAAGGGATAATCATAGCATTACAGAATTGAGAAGTTACTACTTGTTATTGGATGCTATCGCCATTCACTACAAGGTTGTGAACATTGTAGGTGGTGATTTCATTTTCGCCTTTAGGAAGGCTGAGGGTGAGACCCTTGATGTTTATATCAGTGCTATGCTGCAGTTTGAGGCCACTTTCGGCTGTGATGTTGCAGTTTTTGATGTTGATGTTCGAGATAGGCATTTCAGGGATACCATTGAAATACATGGCGCGATTGGCTCCACGGCACACAATGTCCTTGATATAAATATCTTTAAACTGTGGGGTTTCCTCGGTTACCTCAGGAATATCTTCGGCACTTACCTCTTTCTTCATGCCGAGAGCTTTTTCCTCGCTTGCCGACATACCGCTATAGTGGAGGTCGAAAAGGATACAGTCGGTTGGAATGTCGATCATGTTGATGTTCGAGATGTGAATATTCTCGACCACACCACCACGTCCACGAGCCGATTTGAATCGCAGGCCCACATCGGTGCCAAGGAACATACAGTTGCTAACACTCACGTTTTTTACGCCCGAACTCATCTCGGAACCTACAACAAAGCCTCCATGACCATGATATACGGCACAGCGGTTAATAACAATATTCTCGCATGGAGTCTGAAGGTCGCGTCCGTCTTTGTTCTTACCACTCTTTACGCAGATGGCATCGTCGCCTACATCGAAACGGCTGTTGGCCACAAGTACATTCTTACATGCTTCAATATCGATGCCGTCACCATTCTGGCTATACCAAGGGTTGATGACAGTAATATCGTTAACAATTACGTTTTCGCACATGAATGGATGCAGGTTCCATGCTGGCGAGTTCTGGAAGCACACGCCTTCGAGCAGCACATTGGTGCAGTGGTTAAAGTCGAGAAGGGTAGGGCGGAGGAAGTCGCGATACTTCTCCCACTCTTTGTCAGTTTCGCAACTGATGACATTCATGTTGGCCTTCTTGAGGGCATCGAAAATAGGTTGTGTAGGAGCCCAGACCTCGCTATTCTGCGCAATGCCTGTTACACCTCCAGAGTTGCAAAGTTCTTTCCATTGTGCATCGGTCACTTTGCTTCTCTTCACCCATCGCCAGGCATTACCATTGCCGTCAATGGTACCGAAACCTGTGATGCCGATGTTCTTCTTTCCGTTAGCATTGAGAGGCGACATGCATCGCTTGGTCTTCAGGCCTTCGAAATAGCAATCTACGATAGGATAATCGTCAAAGTTGCTGGAGAAGAGGATGACTGCACCATCTTGGAGATGCAAGTTAACGTCGTTTTCGAAAGTGATAGGGCCAGTGTACCATACGCCTTTAGGAACTATCAGGCGACCACCTCCCATCTGAGAGATGCTCTTCATGGCTTTGGCAAAGGCTTTGGTGTTGTCTGTGATGCCGTCGCCTACGCCTCCAAAGTCGGTGATAGACTGCTTATAGTTGTCAAATTTTGGGCGAGCAATGTTGCTCATCGAGAATGGAACTGCCTTCAGGTGTCGGGCCAGATCGTTGTCTGTGCCAGTGGGAAGGGAAGGAATAACTGCAGCAGGCTTTTCTTGGCAACCTGCCATTGAGATAAATGCTGCTATCAATGCAGCGGCAAAGATGGTAAACCTTTTCATAGTTAAAGTGTTAGGTATAGAATATGTAAAAATACGGTTATTCGCTTTGAATAGCTTTGTTGGGTGAGATGTGAGCCACGATGGCCGAAGGCACGAGCAGAACAAATAGTGTAATGCAGAGTGTACCCAGATTGAGTGCTAAAATGTGCCAACCGCTGAGGGCAATGGGCACCCAGTCTAAATAATAGGTTTCAGCATCGAGCGTAATGGGATGCCAGAAATACTGAATGGCACACAGGCCAAGTCCGAAAAGATTGCCCCAGAAGAGACCTTTCATCGTGAGGAATGCTGCTACATAGAGAAAACTCTTCTGCAGTTGCCAGTTGGTAGCACCAAGAGCTTTGAGCAGTCCTATCATGCCGGTTCTTTCCATGATGATGATGAGCAGGCCACTGATCATGGTGAACGAAGAGACCAATAGCATCAGGCAGAGAATAACCCAAACATTGGTGTCTAAAAGATCGAGCCACCCGAATATCTGCGGATTCATCTGATCAATGCTCTTGACATAGAGCGTTGTGCCTAGTCTGTCTTGATTCTGGCTTACGCTTTCCACCACTTCCATATATCCATTCTCAAGCAGATTAAAATCTCTGAGCTGGATTTCTATGCCAGAAGCCATATCTTCATCCCAGTCGTTAGCTGTTTGCAAAAAGGAATGAGATGCTATGATCATCTGGCTGTCGTAATTGTTGAAGTGTGTCTGGAAAAGTCCCTTCACAAATACTGTTCGGCTCTTGATCGAAGCGGTTTCCTGTCCGAATTCAAATCCTTCTCCACTCTTCAGGAAAAAGAGTTTGAAGGAGTCTCCTACGCGAAGTTTCATCTTTGAAGCAATGGTTTCGCTCACCAGGATTTCATTTTCTTCGAGCGAGTCAGTTTCGCTTCTTACCACTACTGAGAGAAAATCCTCTTTAGTTTTCAGAACGGCAGGTTTAGTGATAAAAGTTTCAACCTGACTGACTGATGGAAGTATTCGTAGAGCTTCGAGCAAAGAGTCACTGCAGCAGATGGGCTGCTTTTCGAAAGTATTGTTGCTGGCTATGGCAAGCACCTGGAGATGTCCGCCAAAGCCGGCAATCTTTTGTTGTATTTCTTGTTTGAATCCCACTACGATAGCCACAGAAATCAGCATGGTGGCCAATCCGATGGCAATGCCAGCAATAGCAATGCGAATGGAACCGCCCAATCCTTTACGGGTTGGTGCGTTCTTAATTCGCGAAGCAATTAAAAATGAAAAGCTGGACATAGGGGAAAAGAACAGATGGAAGGAATGATAGAGTTATCACTCCTCCTCTTCGGCGTTCATGACTGAGTGCTGATAAACCTTGAGAGCTTTGCCCAAGACAATGAGCGCATGTTTCAG
>JAUNCV010000094.1 GCA_030526445.1 Bacteroidales bacterium
GGCCTGATCAATGCTGTGGGCAAAACTCTCGAGGGTCTGGTTGGGTAACCCATACATCAGGTCGATGCTAATATTGCTGATGCCTTGTGCTTTGAGCAGTCGGATTGCTTCATGAGGCTTGGTAGCATTGTGGCGTCTATGCAAGACTTTTAGTTCATTATCTACGAAACTCTGTACACCCATGCTGACACGATTGATGGCCTTTGGAAGTTCTGCCACATAGTCGGGTGTCACATCTTCAGGATTCATTTCGATGGTAAATTCTGTGAGTTGCGAAAGATCGAAAATCGAATGTAGTCCTTCGACTAACTCACATAAATGGGTCGAAGGAAGCTGCGAAGGGGTGCCTCCGCCCAAATAGAGGGTCTTCACTGGGATTTCGTCCAAGAACTGCTTTCGTGCCTGTGCCTCATTCAGCACTTGTTCAACAAAAAGTTTACTGCGACTTCCACCCAAGGTCGTTGAATAGAAATCGCAGTAAATGCATCTTGTTTTGCAAAAGGGCACATGAATATAAATGCCTGCCAAAACTGTGTTCTTTTATAAAAAATTATAAGTATGCCAAAAGGACTTTTGCGTTAGGGCTCTTACGAATCTTCAAGAGAGCACGTTCGCGAATCTGACGAACTCGTTCTCGAGTAAGGCCAAGTTCCTGACTTACCTCTTCCTGACTCTTCTCTGGACAATCGATGCCAAAAGTCTGTTTGATAATCAATGCTTCGCGCTCCTTGAGCATGCTTCTAAGCAAAGTATCGAGTTCTATGTGCAGTGACTCATTGTTAAGAGAACTATCAGTAGCATCAAGTTTGGTGTCAGGGGTGACATCGAGGAGAGTTCCGTCTTCATCATCCTGAAGTGGTGAGTCAAGACTTACACCGCGGCTATTGGCAGCCATGGTTTCTCTTACCTTTTCTGGCGCAACGTCCAACTCTTCTGCAATTTCCTCGATTGTAGCTGGACGATTCTCTTCCTGTTCAAAACGATTTTGGATAACTCGAATTTGACGGATGAGGTTGTTTTGATTGCCAGGCAATCGGACCATACGTGCTTGCTCGCTCAATGCTTGCATGATGCTCTGTCTAATCCACCAAACTGCATAGGAAATAAATTTGAAGCCTCGTGTTTCGTCAAATTTTTCGGCTGCTTTTACAAGTCCGACATTGCCTTCCGAAATGAGGTCGCTCAAACTTAAACCTTGATTTTGATAGAGCTTTGCAACAGAAACAACAAATCGAAGGTTTGCACGAACGAGTTTATCGAGGGCCACCTGATCTCCTTTATGAATACGTTGAGCAAGGTCCACTTCTTCGTCTGGGGTAACCATGTGCTCCTTAGAGATGGCTGTCAAATAAGACTCGATCGATTCTTCGGTGCGTCGAGTGATGTTCTGAGTAATTTTAATTTGTCTCATTTTTCAATACACAATTTGACCGCAAATATAAGTAACATTAGTCAAATTTTCAAGAAATATGAATAAAAAATAATATATATTGTGTCAACGATTTATGAATTGCCAAGTTTGAGTAACATTATCAGTTTTAATGCAAGATCAAAGAAAATCATTTTCGCATTTCCGTTTTGCGCAATATCAATCTCTGCCTGTTCTAATTCTTTCATGATTCCCTCTACATTGTTGTCATTGACAAAACGAGAAAAGCGGATACTGAAATTCTCCTCTTCGGCATTCATATAATTAAGTTCTGAATGTTGAAGATTCTTAATATAGTTTTCTCGAACGAGGCGTTGTGAATACTGAAAATAATTTTTCTGTCTTTCTCGTCCAATACTAGCCATATTATCTGCCCATGCTTTCATTTCATAGAGCTTCTTACTGTAGCTTAGGCGCATCATAGAACAGAAGTTTTCGAAGAAGAATGTTGTGTCTTCATCTTCGTCCATATTGACAGCTAACTTCAGTTCTTCATGGCTGGGAGGTGCTAACAAAAGACGTTGAACACGACTGAGAATTGTGCCAATGATGTGGTCTGGATCATTCGAAACAAACAGAAAGAAGGTCTTTTCATAAGGTTCCTCCACGATTTTGAGCAGTTTGTTGGCTGTATCCTCTGCCATTTTCTC
This sequence comes from Bacteroidales bacterium, assembly GCA_030526445.1. Taxonomy (GTDB): domain Bacteria; phylum Bacteroidota; class Bacteroidia; order Bacteroidales; family UBA3663; genus Liminaster. The sequence continues at coordinate 2,080 of JAUNCV010000094.1, forward strand.
AGGCAGCCAGAAGATAACAATTCGGTAGTCGCTCTCGTAGGGACGAGTAGAGAGTTTTTTGATCAAAGAACTGGCTTCACTCACAAATATCTTTGGCTGTTTTTTCTCGTCGCCAGCCATGTGACGCACCCATTGTTTTGGAGTAATGCCAGGATTTTTGAGGTAGGCTTCTCGCCATAAGGAAATCATATCCTCACTGACAGTTGCCTCTTTTGAGCCGCCCGTATTTTTATTAACAACTGGATAAACCCAATGCAAATCAGGGTGAGAACATTTTTGCACTTGTATGCACTCTGGGCACTTGCCGCATGGCTCTCCATTCTGTTTGTGCTGGCAAATGATGTATTGAGCTGCTGTGTGAGCAAGAGCTAAGCCGGGGTTGGTCTCTTGACCGCATAAGAGCAAAGCATGTGGCAGACGATTGTTGTCAATCGCCTGTCGTATGCTCTCAATAGCACCATCTTGTCCTTTGATATCTTTGAAATACATGCTCTGCTAGTTTCTTTCCTTGATTAAGCCGGTACTATAGGCAACCAAGAGTTTCTGAAGATTTTCCACTTGTTCTTCAAGTTCGTGACCTCGGTCTGTGTCTCGAACCATCATACGGTGATCATCAAAAGTGGCAAGTTGTACCTTGCGATGGAAGTTTTTCTCTCCCTCTAATACCTTCTCCTTGCTTTCGAAGGCAGTATGCTGTATCAGCTCAAGTCCGTGACTATTATAAATTAGAGTATAGCCTGCAATGCCTGTCGTGGCTTGATATGGTTTCGAAAAACCTCCGTCGATGACCAGACGCATGCCTCCTGCTCGTAGCGGAGATTCTCCCTTCAGCGTGCGAACGGGGACATGTCCGTTAATAATGTAGCTTCGCTCCGGGTTGAGACCAAACTCTTCAAGAATTCGCTTACAGGTTTCTTTTTGATTTGCTAAAACAAAATATGCACCCTTCTTTTCTTTATAGAGTTTTTCTTCGGCTATAAAATAGCGCTCAAATGTGCTCATTTTGTCTTTGTTAAAGAGTGGTGAGCCCGGGCCTTGCCACAAGTAAAGCATGTAGTCGAGAGCATCTTGTTGTGTTTTCGAACCCTGAGGAGCGAAGTATGCGTTGCGAACAACACGGTCTACTCGTTCCATGAGCTCTTTTCCTTTCACCATTTTGCCATCGACCAAAACCTCTGCAAAGGTTCCATCTTCATTAAGTGGAATAGCAGCATGGTAAAGCAAGCAATTATTCCTTACCAGGAAGAGTGAACCATGTTGGTACAATGCGCGAAGATGCTTCTGCAATTTCTCGCTTTTTTTGAAGGAGTGGAGCAGTTGTTGCATAAGCTGTTCTTCACCAGGACATAACTTGTAAGGGTCATTTGGGTCAAGTGACGGCAAGTTTTTATCGAGCAAGTCATAAACCTTTCCATTTATTGTTATTGTTCCCTTTTCTTTGTCAATGAGATGAAGGAAGAGACGATCGTCCATCTTCCATTCCGGATGACGCATTATAAGTTGTCCTTGCAGCTTAAACTCCATGATGCTAATGCATTTATGCATTTTTGCCATCAGTTGTGCTGAGCGCTTCAGACGAGGGTTATTCTCGAAGTCTTTGGTTTGCCACATATCGCATGGATCATCTCCATACACGTCCATGGCAAGGGTAGCCAAAGGCAACAGGTTTATGCTGTATCCTTCTTCAAGAGTTTCTACGTTTGCATAGCGAATTGAGATGCGCAAGACACTGGCAATCAGCGCCGGATTACCTGCAGCTGCGCCCATCCACTCTATATCGTGGTTTCCCCATTGAATATCGAAATCGTGGTAGTGACGCAAGCGGTCCATGATTTCGTGTGCGCCAGAGCCACGATCAAAGATGTCGCCAACAATGTGGAGCGTGTCGATGGTGAGTCGCTGAATCAGCAAACAAACTGCCACAATAAACTGATCTGCACGTTCTGTTTTGACGATGGTTTCAACAATGGCATTATAATATGCCTGTTTATCTTCTTCCTCGAAACGAGGCTGATGCATCAGCTCCTCAATTACATATGCAAATTCCTTGGGCAACTGTTTGCGAATTTTTGAGCGAGAATATTTGCTCGAAACAGCGCGGCTCACCTCAATAATATGGTGCAAGGTGTCAATGTACCACTTCTGAGAAATTTCTCCCTCAGAATGCATCTTCAATAATTTCTCCTCTGGGTAATAGATCAGAGAACACAGCTGACGTTTCTTTTCCTCTGACATAGATTTGCCAAAGGCCTCGTCAACTTTTTTGCGAATCACGCCCGATGCATTTTTTAGCACATGATCGAAAGCTTTTGCCTCTCCGTGCAGGTCGCTCAGGAAGTGTTCTGTGCCCTTGGGCAGGTTGAGAATGGCTTCAAGGTTGATGATCTCGGTGGCTGCCGAGGTTATGGTTGGGAATTTCTCTGCAAGGAGTTTTAGATATCTTTCGTCGTCTTTGGTTTCTTCGTAGCTTACCATAGTTATTTGTTTCTTTGCTTTTTGCGGCTGTTTTTGATTGCTTCTTTTTTCAGTTTCTTCAGTTGCTGTGGTGTTGGCGGATCTTGCTTGATGCGTTCGGCAATGATTTCGGCCATGCGGGTGCAACCTTTTACATTGGGATGTATTCCATCGGGCAGAATAAACTTCTCGTCATCAACAAGACTATGCAAATCAATGACCTCAATTTCGTTAAGTGCTGCAGCCTGCCTGATAGTCGGGATGATGCAGTTGACGATAATTGAATCGCGAATGCCCCAAGACTCTTTGAAGGCTGGGAGTGGAGTGCATAGCAGGATGCGCGGATGGGTGGGGAGGGTCTTGAGAGTATCGATCATAGCCTGCAGATCAGCGGCAAACTCGTTGGCATGAGGTTCCCAGTTTTCGGGTTTTGTATCGTTCGTTCCCAACTTTACCACTACGATATTTGGCAGAAAATCCTGGGCCATACGCCAGTTGTTTTCTTTCATATAGGGGTGATTTCCGCTGTTCATGAGGGTGCGTGCACTGTAGCCGAAATTGCGAACCCAATAGCCTTCGCCCAGCATTTGCTGCATCTGTGCCGGATAGCCGAAAAGGCTCTTCATGTCGATGCCGTGTCCATGTGTTATACTATTACCCACACACGAAACACGAACCGCATTGGGCGAATGTTGCGGAAGCCGCTCGAGCCATAGACTCAGGTCGTTGAGCATCTGGTGCTTATATTTAAAATAGTCAGCATAGCCCCAGCCGTGGCCACCATCAGAATAGATGTGCATGGTGCAGTCAAGACCGTCGTTTCGCATTGCGCTGTAGTAGGCAACTCCGTTTTCAACAGGTGGCACAACACGGTCATCGTTGCTGAGCAGCAAGAGGGTAGGAGGTGTCATGTAGTGTTTTACCTGCTTCTCGGCGCTCCACAGCTCAATCATAGCAGGGTTATGACGGTTTTCGCCCAAGAAGTTGCAAGCAGAGCCTTCGTGAGTGCCTTGGCCCATAGTGATGACAGGGTAGAAGAGGAGCGAGAAATTGGGTGCTGCATCCATCGGGGCGTGAGTACTTACGGTTGCCGCAAGATGTCCGCCAGCACTCGAACCCATGATGCCAACATCATAAGGATTGATGTGCCAGACCTCAGCGCTATCTCGCACCAGACGCATGGCACTATAGGCATCGGAGAGAGGCAAGGTTAGGTCGCCTTCTGGCATACGATATTTGAGCGTAATAAGCGCAATGCCTCGATCGTTGAAGAAAGTTGCCCAGTCTGTTCCCTCTTTCTGGAAAGCCAAGTGAGAATAGCCTCCGCCAGGGCAGCAAACTACGGCACGGCCCGATGGATTGGAGGGTAAGGAAACGTGAATTTCAGCCGATCCGTCGGTCGAAATGGGACAAACAAAGTTGCGAGCCTGCTGAGCTTGCACCACAGAAGTGACACACAGTGTGCTGATACAGAGTGTTATTTTTCGGAGCATATAAATAGCTGAATTTTAATATTGTGTAATGAAACGGGAACTTAATAAAGATGCTGCCACTTCCAGAACATCTGGCCAAAAGCATAGACCTGACAATCGTCTGTAAAGCCGCACTGGCGATAGAGCTTCTGCGCCGATGGGTTGTCTGGATCAACGAGCAATGTTGCTCGCTTGGCTCCGGTTTGTTTTCCTATTTCGAGCTGTTCGAGTATGAGCTGGCGCGCAATGCCTTGACGACGATAAGACTCCATAACAGCCAACGAGTCGATATAATATTCGCCTTCACCAGCTTCGTCTTCAGCATTCTCAAGGTCCATGCCATCGACAAAACCTTCGAGTAATGCAAATGTGTGGAGGCGCATTGCATGGTAGTTCTTGCCAGGATAGCAGAGACACAAGCCGGCATACTGGTCGCCATCGGTTGCCAGAAGAGCATGCTTCCAACTGTAGAGTGTATCGTCTTTTCGGCATACTTCAACCAGCTTTTGGTAGACTGGAGCATTCGGATCGGTATGTAGAGCAATCATCACGCCTTTGGCAATAAAGGGTGCATCATTGATAGTAGCGTGTCTGTAGGTTATCATTGTAGTCATAATATTTTTCGCAAAAATACATAAAAATATTGAAATAAAAATCTTTTTTGAGCGAATGTATGTGTATTTTTCATCGATTGGCTTTAGTTGCTCAGTTTTTATACATAAAATCGACAATATTTAATAAGAACTATTATATATCATAATTTGGGTTATGTAAAGATGTAAAATATTTATCGAAGCTTTTGCATCTATTTCAAGAATTATTATTACCTTTGCGCCTTGAAAAATAATATATATAATGTATGGAAAGAAATTCTTCACAACCCACCACCAGCATGTTTCAGCGCCCATTGTGGGTTGCTATCTTTGCGCTCACTGCAGCAATTGTCTGGGGCTGGGCCTATCCGCTCATAAAGTTAGGTTTTGTTGAGTTTGCTATCACAGCCGATCTCACGGGCAGCAAGATGCTTTTTGCCGGTATCCGTTTCACTTTGTCTGGACTAATCATTTTGAGTCTGGCGGCTATCGGGCGTAAACCATTTGGCGTCCGTCGTGTTTCAGATTGGTGGTATATTCTGCTTTTCTCGCTCATCAACACCACGCTCCACTACACGTTTTTTTATATTGGTTTGTCGTTCGCTCCGGGTGCACGTTCGGCTATTCTTAACTCTATGAGTGTCTTCATGGTTGTTATTTTGGCCTGCATATTTTTCAAGAGCGACAAGATGAACCTCAACAAAGTCATGGGCTGCGTACTGGGCTTTACAGGCATCCTTGCTCTCAATATCGATGCTCTTTTAGGTGGCTCCTCTCCTGCTGCCGATTTCAGTCTTATGGGTGATGGCATGATTGTGCTCAATGCTCTTTGTGGCGCTACGGCGGCTCTTTTGGTGCGAGGCTTAAACAAGCGTGTTCATGTCTTTGTGGGCACCGGCTACAGCCTTTTCGTCGGAGGTGTGCTGCTTGTTGCTGCAAGTTTGTTTATGGGTGGCTATCTGCCTCGAATCACCCCGTTAGGTCTCCTCTATCTGGCACTTCTCATAGGAATCAGTTCAATTGGATTTGCGCTCTATAATAAGCTGATTTCTTGCAATCCTGTCGGAAAAGTAGCAATCTACAACTCGCTTATTCCTGTGGTTGGAGCCGTCACTAGTTGCTTTTGTCTTGGTGAGCCGTTCTACTGGAAGTATGTTGTTGCTGGCACTTTAGCTGCAGCTGGCATCTATGTCATCAACAAGGGTAAAAAGTAATTGGTTCTCTCCCATTCCAATTC
>JAUNCV010000095.1 GCA_030526445.1 Bacteroidales bacterium
GGAATAATATTCTCCCTATATTTGCAGCGACATGAATTCTGGTTATGTCACACAGTTCCACTTAACACATATCTGATAATGGCAACCAATAAGGAAAGAGACGAATTGCATCGCACCATCTGGAACATCGCGAATAGCTTGCGCGGTGCTGTTGATGGCTGGAGCTTCAAGGCGTATGTGCTTGGAGCCATCTTCTATCGCTATATTTCGGAGAACCTTTGCGAATATGTAAAGAAGCTGCAGGAAGCAGGTGGCGTCTTTGACTACGATTACTCGAAGACGAGCGATGAGGAGGCCGAATATGGCCGCGAGACATTGGTGCAGGAGAAGGGCTACTTCATTCTGCCAAGCCAGTTGTTTTGCCGTATTGCTGCCAACCCCGAGGCCGATGTGAACCTCAACATCACGCTCAGCAATGTGTTCCGCGCCATTGAGGCCAGTGCACAGGGCAGCGCTTCGGAGGACGATCTCCGCGGTCTCTTCTCTGACTTTATTGTGGATAACTCACAGCTTGGCAACTCGCTCGAGGACCGAAACAAACTTCTGGCCAAGGTGCTCATTGCTGTGCGCGATATGGATCTGGGCGATAGCTTTGACGATACCGGCAACGATACTTTTGGCGATGCCTATGAGTATCTGATGCAGATGTATGCTGCCAATGCCGGCAAGAGTGGTGGCGAGTTCTTCACGCCACAGGAGGTGAGTGAGCTTTTGGCCCGACTGGCTTCGCACGACAATCCGAAGATCAGCAAGGTCTATGACCCAGCTTGCGGCTCGGGCTCTTTGCTCATGAAGTTTGCGCGTACCGAAGGCAAGAAGAACCCAAACCTCAAGTATTTTGGACAGGAAATCAACCCAACCACCTACAACCTTTGTCGCATCAACATGTTCCTGCACAATATTAACTGCAGTAACTTTGATATTCAGCTGGGCGACACGCTGATGAACCCCAAACACTTTGGTGAGAAGTTCGATGCCATTGTGAGCAATCCGCCCTATTCCATCAAGTGGGATGGCAAAAAGAATCCTATCCTGATGAACGATGACCGCTACAGTCCTGCGGGTGTTTTGGCTCCAGACACGAAGGCCGACTTGGCTTTCACCATGCATATGCTTTATCAGCTGGCTGAGACTGGCACTGCGGCTATCGTTGAGTTCCCGGGCGTGTTGTATCGTGGTGGTGCCGAGGAAAAGATTCGTCACTACTTGCTCAAGAACAATTTTGTTGACACCATCATTCAGCTCCCGGCCAACCTCTTCTTTGGTGTGGGCATTGCCACCTGCATCATCGTGCTGCGCAAGGGCAAGCGCCCTGATAACAAGGTGCTCTTCATCGATGGTTCGGAGCAGTTTGTCAAGGTGGGTGCGAAGAACAAGCTCACCGAAGAGAACCAGAACGCTATCTTCGATGCCTATGCAAAGCGTGCTGAGATTCAGTATTTCAGCAAGTTGGTCGATGTGGCCACTATCATTGAGAATAAGTGCAACCTCAGTGTCTCTTCGTATGTAGAGCAGGAGGACAAGCGTGAGGAGATTGATATTGCCAAACTGAATGATGAGATCGATAAGCTCATGGACGATATCATCGATTCTTCAGAACGTCTTGACTTCATCATAGCCCGCGAATTGGGAGGCGAAAAAGAAGATGCTCGCAAGATGATTCGCGAAGGCAAGATCAAAGAATTCATGCACGATTTTGGCTTCTTAGTGGAAGAGGAACCCGCTACAGATGACCCAGAATGGATAGAAATTTTCAAGGAGGCTGGCTATGAATTCGATTGACAAACTTGTAAAGAAGCTGCATCCAGATGGGGTGAAGTGGGTGAAGTTGGGAGACCATTGCGATGTCTTAAGAGGCAAGCGTTTAACTAAATCTCAACTCCAAGATAGTGGTAAGTACAAAGTTTATCACGGAGGTTTTGAGCCTATTGGAAATTATGATGATTATAATAGAGAAGCAAAGACAATTATGGTCATAAATGTTGGAGCTTCGGCTGGAACTGTTGGATTTTCAGATAAAAAATTTTGGTCATCAGACGGATGTTTCTGCTTAAGTCAAAACCAAGAAGTTAATAGCAAATTTTTGTATTATTCACTTCTTTTACAAGAGAAAAAAATAAAGTCAAAAGTAAGAAACGCCGGTATTCCTACACTTGATAAAAGTGCTGTTGAAGATATCGAAATCCCTCTTCCCGACATCAAGATCCAAAAAGAGATTGTTCACATTCTTAACAGCTTCACATGTATCATCTCAAAGCTCGACGATGCTATCAAACTCCGCCAAAAGCAGTATGAGTATTATCGCGAGAAGCTATTTGGAACGACATTAGAAAATTGTCAAGAACTGGAATCCATAGGCTTAATAAAGCTTGTGTCATTTAATTCTCTTGGACCTATAACAAGAGGTAAAAGGTTTGTACGTGACGATATCAAAGATTTTGGTCAGCCATGTATTCATTATGGTGATATGTATACATATTATGGTGTCCAAGCATCAAAGACAAAAACTTTCTTAGATAGAGATTTTCCCAAAAAAATGCGCTATGCTAAAAAAGGCGATGTAGTTATAGTTGGTGCTGGAGAAAACAATCTCGATATCGGCGTTGGCCTTGCTTGGAGTGGAGAAGAACCAGCTGTTGTTCACGATGCTTGTTATATTCTTGAACACGAGCAAAATCCTTTGTATATATCTTATTATCTTAGAACAAACATTTATCATCAACAACTAAAAAAAAATGTATCTGAAGGTAAAATATGTTCTTTTTCTTCTGAAGGATTAGGTAAAGTTCTTATCCCCATTCCTTCCCTCGACCGCCAAGCCGACATTGTCGATATCCTTGATGAATTCGAGAGCACCATAGAGAAGCTCAAGAAGGTGAAGGAATTGAGACAAAAGCAGTATGAATATTATCGCGAGAAACTTTTAACATTCGAACATTAATTGTTAGGACTTTATGTCACAAAACATCTCCATCATCGCCGAGCAGAAAGAGTGTACCGTAGTGGCTCAGTATGAGGCACAGGTGCGCGATGCCAGCAGCTACCAGAGCGAAGCGGCTTTGGAGAAAAAGCTGATAGAGCAGCTGGTGGCGCAAGGCTACGAATACCCAATGATACGCGACGAGAAAGAGCTCGTGGCGAACCTGCGCGTGCAGTTGGGTAAGCTGAACGGCTATGAGTTCTCGAATGCAGAATGGAAGCGTTTCTTTGAAGGCAACATTGCCAACACCATTCTGACCATGGAGGACAAGACCGAGATGATACAGAGAAAGAACACCGGTATCAGCTTGGAGCTCGATAATGGAGAGAAGAAAAACATTCACCTCATTGACAAGGTGAATATACATAACAACCGCCTTCAGGTCATCAACCAGTATGTGCCTGAAGGTGGAACCCACGCCAACCGCTATGACGTCACCATCCTGGTCAATGGCTTGCCATTGGTGCACATAGAGCTGAAGAAACGCAGCGGCAGCCTGCGCGAGGCATTCAACCAGATAAACCGCTACCAGCGCGAAAGCTTCTGGGCCGGCAAAGCGCTGTTCGAATACATACAAGTGTTTGTGATCAGCAACGGCACACACACCAAATACTATAGCAACACCACACGCTTCGCCCACGAAAAAGAGATGGACAAGCAGCGTGGCAAACAGCAGGTAGAAAGCCATTCGTTTGAGTTCACCAGCTTCTGGAGCGATGCGAAGAACAATATCATCTACGACTTGGAAGACTTCGCGCAAACCTTCTTGTGCAAGCATACGCTGCTGAATGTGCTGACCAAGTTCTGCGTCTTCACGGTTGACAAGAATCTGCTCGTAATGCGTCCGTATCAGATTGCCGCCACCGAGCGCATTCTGCTTCGCATAGAGACCGCCATCAATAACCGCTGGCAAGGAAGCACCAGAGCAGGCGGCTATATATGGCACACCACAGGTTCGGGCAAAACGCTGACATCGTTCAAGACAGCACAGCTTGCCAGCCAGCTGCCCGAGGTGAAGAAAGTGCTCTTTGTGGTGGACCGTCAGGATCTGGACTACCAGACCATGAAGGAGTATGACAACTTTGAGAAAGACTGCGCCAACAGCAACACCAACTGGAAGGTGCTGCACAAACAGCTGAGTGACGCCAATGTGAAGATCATCATCACAACGATACAGAAACTCAGCATCCTCTTGAAGCGAAGGAACAACGAAAAAGAATTGCCCATTCTGAGCGAGAACGTGGTGTTCATCTTCGACGAATGTCACCGCTCACAGTTTGGCGATATGCACAAACTCATTGTGAAGCGCTTCAAGAAATACATGATGTTCGGCTTCACCGGCACGCCCATCTTTGCCGTCAATGCCAACAAGCAGGGCGGCGAATACATGACCACCGCACAGGTGTTTGGTGGCGAGCTCGACGAAAAGGGCAACCACACCAAGGCATTGCACACCTACACCATCATCAACGCCATCAACGACAAGAATGTGCTCAAATTTAAGGTAGATTACATTCGCACCATCAAGATGAAAGAGAACATGGTGGACGAAGACATTTGGGGCATTGCCGAGAAGAAGGCGCTCATGAACCCAGCGCGCATCGCCAAGAATGTGGCCTACATATTGAAGAATTTCGACATCAAGACCAAGCGCGGCGAGAGCTACACCATGAGCCGTCTGCAGAATGTGACCGAGGTGATACGCAAAGGTCGTGGCACTGAAGAGGCGCGACACAAGGTGCTGACCAATGGCTTCAACTCCATTCTTGCCGTAGATAGCGTGCCAATGGCCATAGCCTATTATAATGAGTTCAAGAGGCAGATGGCAGAGCCCGATGCCGAGCAACTCAGCATAGCCACCATCTTCACCTTTGCGGCCAACGAAGAGACGGCCGAGGTGCCCGAGTTCATCGAGGAAGATCCCGAAGCAGTGGTGCAGCTGGACCCAACGAGCAAGGAATTCCTCGAGGGCGCCATCAGAGACTACAACGCGCAGTTTGGCACCAGCTACGACACCAGCGGAGACAAGTTCCAGAACTACTACAAGGACATTTCGCTCCGCATGAAGAACAAGCAGATTGACCTGCTCATTGTGGTGGGCATGTTCCTCACGGGCTTCGATGCCAAAACGCTCAACACGCTCTGGGTTGATAAACAGCTTCGCCTGCACGGATTGCTGCAAGCCTACAGCCGCACCAACCGCATTCTGAACGCTGTGAAAGACTGTGGCAACATTGTCTGCTTCCGCAACCTTGAAAAGGCCACCAACGACTGCTTTGCGCTGTTTGGCGACGAGAATGCCGGCGGTATCATCTTGATGCGCAAGTTTGAAGATTACTACTACGGCTATGACGAAGAGAATGGCGGCAGAATAGTGCACCATCTGGGCTACAAAGAGGTGGTTGAGCAGCTGGTGGAGAAATTCCCATTGTCGGAACTGGGCACCATCATCGAAGAAGAGAAGAAGAAACAATTCATCCGATTGTTTGGCAACTACCTGAAAGCCTACAACCTGCTCACAGCCTTCGATGAGTTCAATCCCGACACGGAGGAGGACAAGAACCGCATTCGCATCTTGAAAGAGGGCGAACGACAGGACTACATCAGTTGGTACAACTCACTCTATGAGGAGTTCAGAGCCAATGGTGGCAAAGGGGGAGAAAAGACCGACATCAGCGATGACCTGGAGTTTGAAATTGAGCTCGTGAAGCAGGTGCAGATTGATATCACCTATATTCTCACCTTGGTGCAGATGTATCACGAGAGCAACTGCCAGAACAAGGAGGTGCTGCTCAAGATCAGACAAGGCATTGGCGCAAGTCCCGATATGCGCGACAAGCGCGAGCTCATTGAACGCTTCATTGAGCGCCTCAACCCTTCGGCCGAAACCGATGTGTTTCAGGACTGGGACTTCTACCTCAAGGAGCAGAAAGAGGAAGAACTCAACGCCATCATCACCGAAGAGAACCTCAAACCCGAAGAGACGCGCGAGTTTATGGACCGCGCCTTTGCTGAGGGCTATGTGGAGGAAAACGGCGTAGAGATAACGAAGATACTGCCACCTATGCCACTCTTCGGAGCCGGCAACAAGCGTGCAGAAAAGAAGAGAACCGTGCTTGATAAGCTGAGCGCTTTCCTGCATAAGTTCCTGCTCTTTGAGTATTCGCCTTCGAGCTACAAGAAAGTGCTCAAGGTGGAGAAGCCACAGGCGCCAACCGTAAGGATGTACAGCTTCGAGCAAAACGAGGCACGCATGGTGGCCGATGAAAGTGAGAAAAATAAATAAACAACTAAATAATAATTAAATAACATAATAACAATGCATATTGAAGAAAACACACTCTACAGAATTGACATTGATGATGAGTTTGTTGTTATCACCACAGAGGGTAGTATTCCTTGTGGAGCAATGGGTGAGGCAGGTCAGTTCGTTGAACGTAGAGAAAAGCTTAGCGAGTTTATGTGCCTTGGTAACGGCAGTTATGTTGGCATCCATGTGCATGGCGATTCAATGATCGACGCGCGCATTTTTCCGGGTGACCTCGTGCTGATTGACAAGGACGTGCTGCCCAATTCGGGCGATATAGTAGTGGTGCGACTTGATGACTGCTATACGGTAAAGTATCTTTATCACAGAAATGGTGAAATAATGCTTCTCCCTGCCAACGAAAATTATTCGGCCATCACTTTTGCCGAAGGAGATGAGCCAGAGATTGTGGGTGTGGTGCAACATATTATTACAGCTGCCGTGCACGCCACATTTCGTGAAATTGAGCAGCTGAAAGACCAGAAGTTGCTGAAACAGCGCGAAAATGAAGTCATAGACCGCACCATTGACGAAGGGTTGATGGAGAGTCCTGATGTATGGGCCAAGCATGTGACCAAGGAGCAGAAGGCTGTATGGGTGGCGGCTGTTTCGGACGCACTCGAGAAGGAAAACCAATGGGCTTGGGCCGAAGAAAGATGGGATTTGAAGAACCTGCGCATATCGTATAACAACGCCATAAACAGCGAGCGTTTTGACGAATATGACGCCGTTGTGAAGCGAATTCTGAACAAAGGCTGAAAAAAACAGATGTGAGATTACATTGATTACATAGTGACGTAATGTCGCCTGCAGCATGCTGTGGGCGACATTTTTTTTTGTCTATGCTGGCGGTGAAGTCAGAGTGATTACATTCGGTTACGAAAAAGCGTAATCGGATGTAATTTTTTATGCCCATTCTTTGCCCTATCTTTGCGGTGTCAATAACGAGTTGCAACCTTTTGACACAGTGATTATTAAATACATTATTAATATATAAAACTATTATATATGAATAAAGAAGAAATCTTGGGCTTCATGCCTTGTGATGACGGGTCTGTCTTTTGCGATGAACATGGGTATTTGCACCAGCGTAAGGGTCTGGTCTATGTTGGTGACCTCAAAGAAAGACCTCTTTATGTTGATCAGGAAGGTGAAGTTTGCAAGACAACTCATGACTACGATTATTTCATCATCGGTAAAGTGGGCGAAACCGTCACTCTCAGAAGTTTGTATCCATGTTTTCAGTTGTGCAATAGCGCAAGCATAGTTTTTGATTATGCTACGGACTATTTCAAGCTTGATGCTGAGGACATTCTGAGCAAGATAACTATCGATGTTGAAATTTGGGATACATTCGTGCTTTTGTATGCCAAATCAAAATCAGGTATTTTTCTCAACACTGGTTCAATAGATTCCGATTTCTTTTTTGGAGATAAAGGGACTGATAAGGAATTTGAACGCTTTGTGGAAACTCTTGGCTCTATTCTTCACTGTATCGGTAAAAGAGGT
>JAUNCV010000096.1 GCA_030526445.1 Bacteroidales bacterium
ACTACGAAAACATCCGTGACCTGTTTCGTCCAAGTCATGCCGACTATACCTATACCCAGAAATATGGTATCCGCGACCATCGAGGCGGCGGACGCAGTTCTGCCCGCGAGACTTTGAGCCGCGTTGTGGGTGGCGCTTTTGCCAAGATGGCTCTTCGCCGTTTGGGCATCTCTGTGCAGGCCTATACCAGCCAAGTTGGCGATATCGTACTCCCAGGCCACTATACCGAATACAAACTTGATGAGGCAGAACTCAATGCTGTTCGCTGCCCAGACCCTGAGACTGCCGAGAAAATGGAGGCACTCATCAAAGAGGTCAAGTTGGCGGGCGACACCATCGGCGGCGTCATCACCTGCGTCATCAAGGGCGTTCCTGCAGGTTTGGGCGAACCTTGTTTCGACAAATTACATGCCCAGTTAGGCAGTGCCATGCTCAGCATCAATGCTTGCAAAGGCTTCGAATATGGCATGGGCTTCGAAGGCGTAGGCCGACGTGGTTCTGAGATGAATGATACTTTCATTGTACGCGATGGAAGAGTATCAACCTCTACCAACAACTCTGGTGGCATCCAGGGAGGCATTTCAAATGGTCAGGACATCTACTTCCGTTGTGCCTTTAAGCCTGTAGCAACACTCTTGCGTGAGGTTGAAACCATCAACAAAGATCTTGAGCCTACGCTGCTCCAGGCACGCGGACGTCACGATCCTTGCGTTCTCCCACGTGCAGTACCTATCGTTGAGGCAATGGCCGCTATGGTAATTCTTGATAACTATCTGCTTCGCAAATGCAACAAATTCTAAAATGGATTTTCGGTGCGCTCACACTTTTGTGTCTGGCGTCGTGTAAAGACAATGACCCCATTGTCAAACCTGATCCTCAGCCTCTCAAGTCTGAGCACACCCTTCTTATCTATATATGTGGCGATAACTCGCTCTCTTCTATCGTTAATCCCAACATACGCGATGCCCAGGAGGGGTTGCTCTCTTCTTCACATCCGCTTAACCTTATTATATATAAGGATAACAACGACCGTGGAGAGGCAGGTTACCCTTCCCTTTTCCAGTTGAGAGTAAAGAGCGACCACACTCTTGACACCCTCTACCTCAAAAAGTGGGATACTGAGAAAAACTCAGCCGACTTTGAGCATTTTGCAGAAGTGGTTTCAACCACATTCAAGCAGTATGATACGCCTATCAAGGGTCTTGAAATCTGGGGCCATGGTCGTTCGTGGATTCCCAATGTCCACGTTGAACCCAAAAGCCGTTTTGTAAGCGTCGATGGCAACAAATTTATGGAACTGTGGGAGATGCACGAAGCTCTCGATCGAACAGCAGTACATTTAAACTATATACTTTTCGATGCCTGCTTCATGGGCACTGCAGAGGTTGCCTACGAGTTGCGAAACAACTGCGACTGGATTCTTGCAAGTCCTGCCGAAGATCCTGACAAGGGGTATCCATATACTCCTTTTATCGAACGTCTCAGCGAAGTGTCTGCCAGCAATGATGCAAGTCGCATCCCCAACGTACTCAAGAAGTGCATCGATAGTTTTGCAGAGTTCTACGTTGATCGTGGCACCATTGCGCTCTACGATGAGAGTAAAATGGAACCGCTTCATACTGCCTACAAGAAGTTGCTGACCGACTATGCAGACTTCTACAACGAAGTGCCAACCAACCCCTCACACTACGAAGCCAAGCTTCAGCACTACGGACGCACAGCCACCGGCGATCGTTATCATTTTTATGACTTAGGCGACTTCGCCCGCTTGGCAGGTGGCAATCTTGACAGCGAAATAGCCAATGCTGTGGTTTACCGCTGGGGCACGAAATACTACGATGGCGCTGGTACCGTAGAATTCCCCAACAGTTGTGGTTTCGCTTTCACACCACCACATTTCTTCTCACTCTCTAACTCGCGTCAAAACCTCGAAAATGGCTATACGCACATCGAGTGGGGAAAATAAAAAATTAGCCACTTCCCGAAAGGGAAATGGCTATAAAACAAAAAAAAGGGTAAGCTCTCCATATCGCGCCGCTACAACCTCATACCCTTGCTGCGGTCAAGCCCTGGGGGATTAGAAGGAGCATGCCGTATGGCACTTACCCGAGCGCAAAAGTAGATATTATTTCTCAATATCCAACTTTTCGCATCGAAAAAATAGTCAATTTACCCAGATATACGCCATTTTCCACCTAAATTGACTAGTAGAAACATCAAAAAACAGCTATGACAATAGAACAAAACAAGGCTGCTAACGACTATTGCATGAAGCTCGGAGCGCTTCTTGGCATCATATTTCTTGTGCAATATGCGCTGCTTGTGCTTGCTTCGACCAACCTGTTCTTCTCGCTGGTTCGAACCCCGCTCATGCTTGTCACCCCCTTTATATTGGGACTTGCCACCTATCGTCTCAAGGAACGTGTCTTCACCGACGAGTTTCCATGGTTGGTTGCTTGGCTCTACGGCATACGCATCATGCTCTATGCTTCGCTTATCGAGGCAGCAGGCATAGTCATCTACAACCAGTGGATTGACCCAGCCAACCTCTATCATATGCAGCAATCTCTCATTGCGCAATATGAAGAGGCACGCCAGATGCTTGCAGTTACACAGCCTTCCGACGCCAGCCTCACAGGTTCAATCCTGAAGGCATGCGACGAAAGCATTACTCTCATGCGCGAAAGCCCAGTGCAGACGCCCATCCAGACAGCCTTTGCCTCTATGGCAAACAACCTTTTTGGAGGCATGTTCTGGATGACTATCATCGCAAGCATTTTCTATCGCAAACAAAACATCAAAACAACATAATAACCTAACTAAGCAGTTTTCTGCAAAAACTATGGATATTTCAGTTATTGTTCCATTATATAATGAAGCAGAATCGCTTCCTGAACTGGCCGCCTGGATCGATCGTGTCATGACCGAGAACAAGTTCTCCTATGAGGTGATCTTCTGTAACGACGGCTCAACCGACAATAGTTGGGACATCATCTGCCAGTTACACGATAAGTACCCATGTATGCATGGCATGTCGTTCAGAACCAACCATGGCAAGAGCCCTGCTCTTCACGTAGGCTTCAGTATGGCAAAAGGCGACGTGGTCATTACCATGGATGCCGATCTTCAGGACTCTCCTGACGAAATCCCAGAACTCTATCGCATGATCACAGAAGAGGGTTACGATCTTGTATCTGGTTGGAAGAAAAAGCGTTACGACCCACTCTCGAAAACCATTCCTACCAAGTTGTTCAATGCCACCGTACGCAAAGTTTCGGGCATCAAGAATTTGCACGACTTCAACTGCGGTCTCAAAGCTTATCGTGGAGAGGTAGTAAAGCACATTGAGCTCTATGGCGATATGCATCGCTATATTCCTTGGTTGGCAAAAAATGCTGGTTATAAGAAAATTGGCGAAAAGGTTGTGCAGCATCAGGCACGCAAATATGGTACAACCAAATTTGGCCTCGATCGTTTCGTCAATGGTTATCTTGACCTCATCACACTTTGGTTCCTGAATCGTTTTGGTTCAAAGCCAATGCTCGTTTTCGGTCTTTGGGGAACCATGGTATTTCTTATCGGTTTCTTTGCTGTGCTCTTCATCATTCTGCACAAGATTTATATCTTGCAGACCACAGGCACAGGCACCCTTATCACCGATATGCCTGCCTTCTACATCGCCCTCACCTGCATGTTGCTGGGTGCACAGCTTTTCCTGGCAGGTTTCCTTGGCGAACTCATCTCGCGCACCGCACAGGGACGCAACGAATATGATATTGCAGCAACTATCTGATGAAAAAACTTCTCACTCTATCCCTTAGCTCGCTCATGCTCTTAGGAGCCTACTCGTGTGGCAACAATGGTTGTGACGAGACACGTGAGACCATCTTTTATGCTGATCTTCGCTCAAGCTACAAAAATCGACAGATCAACAGCATGACAGTTTGGTATCGCGATACGCTCCATACAACATACTCCAACCCAACCTCGTTTGAGTTGGTGCTGCCTCCCGACTCTGGTCACTACGAGGTTCGCATTGACATGACTGTCAAAGACGACTCGCTCAACTATCAGGTCTCTGACACCTTAGGCTTCCGTTACGAGTCGTTCCCTTACCTCATCAACATGGAGTGCGGCTGCACAGTTTTCTTTTCTATTAACGAAGTCACCAGTACAGAGCATTTCTTGAAAGATATAACCCTAATTAACAAAGACATAACCAATGAAGAAGATGTTAATCTGCGCATTGTTTATTAGTCTTTGCGCGGGACTCATGGCACAGGAGGCTACCACCACTCAGCAGCAGTCCCAGACCACCACAACTACAGCCTCCGACTTTATTGATCCTTACCAGCTCGAAGAACTTCCCGACAGCATTCGCTATCGCTATCCACTCTTCAATGGCTTGAGTGTTTCGACCAATATCTTCCCTATTGCGCTCGACTTGTTTGGCAAAGACTATCGCACCTACGAGGCCATGCTCACAGTCGATCTTCACCACCGCTTCTTTCCTCAGGTGGCAGTAGGTATGGGCAGTTGTGACTACACCTCTGACGATGACGTTCGCTTCAAGTCGTCAATGGCACCATTTTTCAAGACTGGTGTCGTTTATAACCTGAAGTACAATGCCCTCAAGGCCTCTGATTTCTATGGCATCTTTTTGCGTTATGGATGCGCATCGAGCAAAGCCGATATATCGGGCATACATTATAACGATGGCGTATGGCCCGAATATGGACCTACCGAGCTCACCGATCTTAAGTACAAATGTCACTGGCTTGAGTTTGGCGGCATGATCAAGGTCCAGGTCTTCGACCACTTCTCAATGGGTTGGGATGCCTATTTCAAGCCAATGCTCAAGAAGGGCGGCAACAAGCACGGTAAACCCTATTTCGTGCCTGGCTATGGCAGCACCAATACCTTCATTGGATTCGGATTTCACCTTTATTACGATATTTTATGAAACCTTCTCGTTTACTTCTGTTCCTGATTCCTGCCATTGCCCTTGTTTGGGGCATCAGCACTTGCAACAGCAAGCACACGCACGCCTACTCGGGCAAGCAGTGGCATCAGCTTCAGGGTTCAGTCTTCCACACCTTCTATCACATTACATACGAAGGCACCGAAGACTACCTACCTAACATTGAAATTCTTTTTAATGAGTTCGACGGCAGTCTCTCAATGTTCAATGACACCTCAATCATCAGTCGTATGAACCAGAACGACCCAAACGTTGTGGCCAACGACTACTTCCGCGAGGTGTTCGAAAAAGGCATGCACGTTTCCAAACGAACCAATGGCGCCTTCGATATGACAGTGGCACCACTCGTCAATCTCTGGGGCTTTGGTTTCAAGAATGCCGACAACGTCTCACCTCAAGACGTTGATAGCATTCTTCAGTTCGTGGGCTACGGCAGCGTTACTCTCGACGAAGAGGGCCACCTTCACAAAAGTGATCCTCGCACCTTGCTCGATGCATCAAGCATTGCCAAGGGTTATATGAGTGATATTATCGCTGAATTTCTTGCCTCAAAAGGCGTAGAAAACTACATGGTTGAGATTGGCGGCGAAATTGCACTCCATGGCTACAACCCTCGTCAGAAGCCTTGGACTGTGGGCATCTCTCGCCCAGTTCCCGATACAGATGCACTTGCAGGCGAATATCAGGCCTACATGCACCTCACTGCGGGTGGTGTTGCTACCTCTGGCAATTATCGAAATTTCTATGAAAAAGAGGGCAAACGCTATGGTCACACCATCGATCCTCACACTGGCTACCCTATTCAGCGCGATGTCATCTCGGCCACAGTTGTGGCGTCAGATTGCATGACAGCCGATGCCTATGCAACCTCGTTCATGGTTATGGGCAGCGACTTCGCTTTGCAGGTTATGGCCGAAGAACCTGGCATTGAGGGTTACCTCATTCTTCCTGCTGGCCCAGATGGCAAAGACCTCCAGGTTGTTTACTCTGAAGGCTTTACCCAGTATCTGAGCGAATAAATTTTATCGTCTTTCATTTATCACAAATAACCCGGGCTTCGTTCTCACGAAACCCGGGTTTCCATATAACATTCTAATCACGCAAAAAACACTAGAAAAACCCTAGGAAAAACATCACGTACTCCAATCTACAGCCTAGTAAGCAGTGCGTCCATTAGGATAAACACCTACAATGAAGAGCACTGGCTCCTGATCTTCGTCGCGATTGGTTGTCAGCTGATTATAGATAGCCTCAATCTCCTTGTCCGAAGATACAGGTCGATCATTCACCTTAACAATGAGGAACTTCTCACGCACACCAGCACGAGCAAACGCGCCACCCTGCTTTACCTCCTTGACAAGTACGCCACGACGCACGCCATATTTTGCGAGCTCCTGAGGAGTGAGGTTCTTGAAGTCAACGCCCAGCGATTCTGATTTCTTCTTGGCAATAACCTCAGTGTTA
Source organism: Bacteroidales bacterium (assembly GCA_030526445.1). Taxonomy (GTDB): domain Bacteria; phylum Bacteroidota; class Bacteroidia; order Bacteroidales; family UBA3663; genus Liminaster. Next base: position 6,446 of record JAUNCV010000096.1, read on the forward strand.
CCCTGGCTGTTCTTGAGTGTGCAGTTAAGCACAACAGTCTTACCCTTTCGGTCCACAGTTACCTGCACCTTGTCACCAGGAGTGTAGCGTGCCAACTCACCCATCATCTGGCCCATATTCTTAACAGGGCTCTTGCCGATGGCAGTGATTACATCGCCCTTCTGCATACCAGCTTCACGAGCAGCGCCCTCTTCCAGCACCTCGCCTACATAAACACCTTCGTTGAGCGAAAGCTCTTCTTTCTCAACAAGTTCACTATCAATATTACGAATCGAGATACCCAGCACAGCACGCTGCACCTGACCATATTGGCGAAGATCTGCAACCACTTTCTTCACAATGCTCGAAGGCACCGCAAAACTGTAACCAGCATAGTTACCAGTCTGGCTGTAGATAGCGGTGTTGATGCCAATGAGTTCACCCGCGGTGTTCACAAGAGCGCCTCCCGAGTTTCCTGGATTCACAGCGGCATCGGTCTGAATAAAGCTCTCAATGCCCATCTGCCTACCTTGGCTGCCCATGCCCAGCTGTCGCGCCTTTGCGCTCACAATACCCGCCGTAACGGTGCTGTTCAAACCAAATGGATTACCCACTGCAAGCACCCATTGGCCCAGTTTCAAGGCATCACTTTCGCCAAACACAACTGTTGGCAACTCCTTAGCCTCGATCTTGAGCAAGGCGATATCAGTGCTTGGATCAGTTCCCACCAGGGTTGCCTCAAACTCACGCTGGTCGTTGAGGGTCACCTTCAGTTCATCAGCGCCATCAATCACGTGGTTGTTGGTAACAATATATCCATCGGCCGAAATAATCACACCAGAGCCCATACCCGAAGCACGCTGCTGTGGTGCTTGCTGTGGCTGCTGGTAACCTCGGTTGCCGAAGAAGAAGTCAAAGAAAGGATCCATGCTCTGATACTGCTGTTGCTGCGTTTGCTTATAGTTCACAATGCTCACAACGGCATTCACAGTCTTCTCTGCAGCAGCAGTGAAATCGTTATCAGTAACCGATGCACGATTGGTCACAGCAGGGAAGTAGTTAACCTGATGAGCCGATGTGCTTCCAGTTGTCTGCAGCATATATTGATCGGTCATCTCCTGCACGGTCTGCTTTTCCATCATCTTATAGGTGCCGAATGCGGTCATGCCGCTAACGGCTACCATGGCTCCAAAGAGCGCAATCATTTGGGAAGTTTTCATAATGTGTATATTCTTTTATTATTTTATATCATTAGTGTCCACTAAACCATTCAAAAATATTCTTTGAAATATTTGAATCT
>JAUNCV010000097.1:0-3621 GCA_030526445.1 Bacteroidales bacterium
ATGCTCGAGGGTGTGACCAAGCAGCAGATAAAGTATAAGCGTGCCGATGGTGTGGACCTCACCGCCACCGTTTATCTGCCTGCAGGCTACGACAAAGAGCGTGATGGAAGATTGCCAGTGTTCATGTTTGCTTATCCACGCGAATATCGTTCAAAGGCCGATGCCGGACAGGTGCGTGGAACGAAGTATGCTTTCCCACGACTGGTTTATAACACACCAGCCTTCTGGGTGACCCGTGGCTACTGCATCATGGAGAATGTGGAGATGCCTATTGTGGGTACAGAAGAGGAGGAGCCAAACGACCACTTCATTGAGCAGCTTGTGATGAATGCAGAGGCAGCCGTCAAGGTGATTCATGAGATGGGCGTAGGTGACACCGCACGCATTGGTATTGGTGGACACTCGTATGGCGCCTTCATGACTGCCAACCTCATGACCCACACCAACCTCTTCAAGGCCGGTATTGCCCGTTGTGGCGCTTACAACCGTACGCTCACCCCATTCGGCTTCCAGAGCGAAACCCGCACCTATTGGGAGGCAAAGGAGGTTTATGACAACATGTCGCCTTTCATGTATGCCGACAAGCTGAGCGGTGCACTCCTTCTGGTGCATGGTGAGCTCGACAACAATTCGGGTACATTCCCTATTCAGACCGAGCGTTTCTATCAGGCCATCAAGGGACATAAGGCAACCACACGCTATGTGGTGCTTCCGCTTGAAAGCCATCATTTCTCAGCCAAAGAGAATGTGCTCCACTTGCTTTGGGAGCAGGATCAGTGGCTTGAGAAGTATGTAAAGAATGCCGGAAAATAAAAAAGATTCGGTACAACCCTAAATAAACAATAAACCCAGGGCAGCGAAATGCTTGCTCTGGGTTTTGTTGTTGTTATTTCTTTGCTTCGTCCTTGATGACTTGTCGCAAACCGGCGGCGGTGATGGCTTTGCCCACCAAACGACCATCGGGCGAAACCAGAAGGAAAGCAGGAATCCAGTTGAGACCATAATTCTGTGAAGCAGGATTCTTCTTCCATTCGGGCTCTAAGGTGCTGATCTGAGGCCAAGCGAACTGCTCTTTGGCGAGGAATGACTTCCAGCGTTCAGCATCGCGGTCGAAGGAATAGCTGAGGAACTGAATGCCAGCGCCCTGAATCTGCTTGCCTTCGAACTCGCTGAAGACCTGCTTGAGTTCAGGCACTTCGCGGCGGCAATCGCCACACCAGGTTGCCCAGAAATCGATCACCACATACTTGCCACGATAGTCTGAAAGGTTGATGGTGTTGCCCAAAGTGTCAGGAGCGCTGATTTCGGGTGCCATCTCGCCCAAAGCGAGGGTAGGGAGGTACTCGGGATGATTCAAAGCGAGTGAATCAACATACAGCGGTTCGTCGGTCACCTGCTGCTCATTGTTAGCAGCCTGCTTATTGCCCGAGCAAGCGCACAAGCAAGCGCTTGCAGCGAGCATTATGAAAATCTTCTTCATAGTCTTGAGGTGTAAGTGATTAACGCTCTTGCTTTTCAACAGCATCGCTGAAGCCCTCGATCATGCTCTTCACCTTCTTGCCAGCGCTCTCAAGTTGCTGCTTGCCCTTGTTGACAGCACCCTTGACGAGGTAACCTGCACAGCGGCCCTTGTTGCGGCCAATGGCTTCGAGCTCCTCCTGAGTGTATTCCTTACGGAACACGTTGATGAGCGAATCGGCCTCGCGATAGTCGTTCATAAACTGCTCCCAGTCGGCCTGGGTGTATTCCTTGTAGTTAGCCTCAACATCGTTGGTGATGCGCTCGAGCTTCTTCATAGCCGAATTCTTGTCTGGAGCACATGAGCACAAGCAAGCGCTTGCAACAATGGCCATAGCGGCCAGGATAAAATTCTTTTTCATTTGTTGTTATGTTTTAAATTAATTATGTAACTTTCAATTATTTTCTGTACTTCGCTTGGTTTCTTTCCCCAGCGGGGTGCAATGAGCAATGATGGGGGTGAAGAAGAAGCAAAACGCTCGACATGCACTTCGGGACGAAGTCTTCGGACAAAACGAGCCACTAACTGGGCGTAGCAATCGAGCGAAAGGTCGAGGAAATCGGCTCTGTGAAGTTCCCAATCGTGTGCCATTGCCGTTTGTTTCAGAATCTGCAGCTGGTGCAACTTGAGGCTCGAGACTGGCAAGTGGTTGATGATCTCTGCTTCGGACAGAATTTCAGCTTCGCTTTCGCCCGGCAAGCCCACAATAAGATGAATGCATACTGGCAGGCCGGCAGCCGCACAACGCTCAATGGCATCGATGCTCTGTGCCGAGGTGTGACCGCGGTTGATGCGTTGCAGCGTCTTGTCGTAAAAAGACTCAACACCAATTTCGACCATGACCGATGTGGTTTGGTTCAGTTCGGCCAGATAGTGCACTACCTCGTTGGGCAAGCAATCGGGACGCGTGCCAATGACAAGTCCCACAACATCGTTGCATGCCAGCGCCTCGGAGTATCGTTGCTTCAGGGTTTCGAGGGGCGCATAGGTGTTTGAGAACGCCTGGAAATAGGCCAGATACTTCATATCGGGATACTTGCCAGCAAAGAACTTCTTGCCCGCCTCAATTTGCGCTGCAATGCTTCCCTGACAATAGGCCGGCGAGAAGGATTCGGTGCGGCAGAATGTACAACCTCCATGCCCCACCTTTCCGTCGCGGTTCGGACAGGTGAAGCCCGCATCGATCATTATTTTCTGCAGTTTTTTATTCATTCATTCAATTTGACCAGGCAAAGATAGCCATCATCGAGAATTTCTGCAAATTTTGTGACAATTTTCTCGAAATAACTCTGATTTATGGCCTCAGGTTTTGAAATTTCTTGCAGTATTGTTATCTTTGTGCCTACAAATAATTCAGAATGAAAGCAACCAAAGAATATGTAGAACAGAAGTTCGGCGAATATAACCAGCTTATGTTCGATGGCCAGTTGCCACCTTTGCCCATTGAGTTAGGGCATGCCCGGGGCTATCTTGGCAAACTCTGTTACAAGAAAAAGCGCAACTTCTGGGGGCGAACGACCTGTTTCGATTTCAAGATGCGCATCAATGCTGCCCTTGATATGTCAGAGTCTTTGCTCGAAGATACCATCATCCACGAGATGATACATTATTATATCGGCTACAAAAAGCTCAAGGACACGTCGCCTCACGGTCAGCTTTTTCGCGCCATGATGAAAGATATCAATACCCGCTTTGATCGCCATATTACTATATCGGTCAAATTGGGAAATCAAAGATAATAAAAAAAGATAGATAATGAAAATTACTGAAGGATTTATGCCCTTTATGGGCTATCAGACCTATTATCGCATTGCAGGTGAGTGCAGCGAAGGTAAGAAACCGCTCATTTTGATGCATGGCGGTCCGGGCAGCACTCATAATTATTTTGAAGTGCTGGACCGAGTAGCCGAAGCCACCGGACATGCTTTTATCAGCTATGACCAGATAGGCTGTGGCAAATCGTATGTAGAGGGTCGTCCTGAGCTCTGGACTCTGCAGACCTGGACCGAAGAACTCAAAGCCCTTCGCGAGCACCTCGGCCTTAAAGAGTGCCATCTTCTTGGACAGTCATGGGGCGGCATGCTGACTATTTCTTATCTCAT
>JAUNCV010000097.1:3662-7721 GCA_030526445.1 Bacteroidales bacterium
CCTGAGGGTATTTGTTCGGCCATTCTTTCGAGCACCCTGCCAGGCAATGCCATCTGGGCCAAGGAGCAGCATCGCATGATTGGGTATATGCCTCTTGAGGAGCAGCAGGCCATTGCCAAAGCTGAAGCTACTGGCAACTATAGCGACCCTGCTTATATTAAGGCCAACGAGCACTTTATGGAATTGCATTGTGCCGGCAAGGTGACCGAGGAGAGCCCTGAGTGTCTGCGTCGCCCCAAGAAAGCAGGTGCTGAAGCCTATTTGCATGGCTGGGGTCCGAACGAATATACGCCAACCGGTTCGCTTCGCGATTATGAGTACACCCATCGTCTCAACGAGATCAAGGTGCCTTGCCTTATCATGAGCGGTTCGGAAGACCTTTGCACCCCAGTAGTGGCCAAAACCATGTACGACGGCATTCCGAATGCTAAATGGGAGCTCTTCGCAGGTTGTCGACACATGCCTTTTGTTGAAGACAACGACCGCTATTGTGAAGTTCTTGCAGCATGGCTCGATGCCAATGACTGATAAATACAAAAAAGTACTGCCTGCCTCAAAGTGATGAGACAGGCAGTTTTTTGTTGCTATGATATTCTTGCGAATAATTATTTAAGTTTGCTCATGAACTTTTCTCTGTCAACGATAAAACGGAGGTGTTCACCTTGTCCGATGATTCGGTCGTCTTGCTTGCAGCTGATATTAAAATAGAGCTTTCGTCCTTCTACTTTGGTGAGTTCAGCCGTAGCTTCGACAGTTTGTCCCAAAGCGGTAGGTGCCTCGTGTGAAGAGGCAATGTGACCGCCCACCGTGGTTTGACCGGCTTCGAGCGAAGGAGCTACTGCCAACATGGCAGCATTCTCCATCAAAGCCATCATCATAGGGGTTGCCAGTACAGGAAGATCGCCGCTGCCCACGTTCATGGCCAGATGCTTTTCTTCAACTTTGAGTGTACTTGTATGTTTCAGTCCAATTTCTATTGCCATAATTTTTTTATTTATTGTTTTTTGTTCGATGAAAATTGATAGGCTAAACGTTCGCTGCCATTCCAGCAATGAATGATGCCGCAGTATCTGAATCCCTCTTTTTTGATGGCATTCTGCATCACCAGGTTGTCGGCATGCGTGTCGATACGCACGTTGTCATATTGCTGCAGTGCAAATTGCATGGCCAGGTGGAGCATTCCTTTCACCTCGCCGCAAGAGGCGATTCGGTGGATGGTGGCGTAGGGGAGGTCATTGAGCCAAGCGCCTTCGTAGATGGTGTTGTATGTGGGGTCGATGCCGCCGCGAAGCACAAAAGTGGCTACTATTTCATCTCTTCGCAAAACTACATAGCTATCGCCACTCTCCATGTCTTTTTGCAGCAAGTCTTCGCTCGGATAGTCTGGAGCCCATTGATTGGGGTTGCCGGTTTCGGCCATGAACGTACGGGCGATAGCGAAAATCTGGTGCAAGCGAGGAATATCGTCCTGTTTTGTTCTGCGAATCAGCAGGTCGTTTTCAATGGCGATATTAGCACCTTCTTTATCGATGCACCAGAAGGGAATCTGCTTTTCGGTACAGAAGGGGGCCATGCGCCAAGCCGATTCGAAGCCGCTCATTACGAAGTGCATTGGAACGAATAAACCCACCTTGAAGCGGTCAATGAACTGACGCGCACCCAAGGTGTAGCCGTTGCCGATGCGTCCATCGACGGGGAACATTACCAGGTCGAATGAATCGGTTATTTTTCGGATGTCTTTGAGCTCGCCTAAGAAGCGTTTTTCTTCGGCCAAAGGATTGACCTCCTCAAACTCCTCACTGATGATTGTTTCGGGTACTTTCTCTTCTGAAAGGAAACGTGCATACCAGTTGCAGAGATCTCCCGCATGGAAGATGCGCAAGGGTTTTGCAGAGTGCATTGAAGCATCTTCGACATCTACTATCCAGCTCACGCCGCTATCGTTACTGCCGGTAGCGATCACTTGGAGGTTTTCGTCTTGCCAAGTGCTGCCTTTTGTCATCCAGACATCGGCTTCTTCCTGTTGTGCCCGGCGTCGCTTCAGGATGTCTTTCGAGAGGATGTAGGTGATGTTTGAGGTCTGTTTGCGCCAATTGAAAATCTCTCTATTGAAGTGATCCTCATGAAAATGGCTTGCAAATACATAGATGTGTTTGCTCTTGTTTCGCTCAAGAATAGTGTGCAATGCCCCGGACCGATCCATCCAATAGTCGAAGATTAGGAGGCATCTGTCGGTCTCAAGAGCAAAGCAACTATGAAATATGTAAGAGAGTATCAGCATCTGATTTATTTGTTTCCTCAGCTATTCTACAAGATTATAATATTTTGTCGAGGAAATAGTAAATCTGTTTCTTCCACCAAGGCCAGTCGTGAGCGCAGTCATAGCCCCAATAGTCGAACCAATGAGGCACACCTTTTTCTGCCAGCACGGTATCGAGGCGACGGGTAGAGTCGAGCAACTCTTCCTCCCAATTGCCCTGGCCTACGCAGCAGATGATGCGACGCTGGCGGTAGAGATCCCAATAATAGTGGTCGGAAGGCATCCAGGTGAGGAAATCGATAGGCGAGTTGCTGTAAACCAGTTCGTCGCTATAATCGCCAAAGAAGAAGCTGGCGTGATAAAGGCCACTCAGGGCGATGAGGGTATCGAACAAATCGGGACGGCGGAAGAAGAAGTTGCCTGCGTGGAAACCGCCCATAGAGCATCCGGTAACGATAAAGGTCTCCTGACCACGACGAACGGCAGGAATGAGTTCATCGACAATGTAGTGGAACCAGCGCTCATGCTGTTCGATGCGCCAGCGAGGGTTTCCGCCCAGGTCGCTCCAGGTTTCGCGATCTATGCTATCGACACAGATAAGGCGAATTTTGCCTTGTTCGATGAAGGGACTGACAACATCGACCATACCCATGTTCTCGTAGTCGAAGAAACGGCCATCCTGTGATGGGAAGACGAGCACTGGGCGACCGCTATCGCCATAGGTTTTATATTCCATGTCGCGACCGAGCGACTGGCTGTATGATTTATAATATTGTATGTTCATTGTTTATTATATTCTGAGTATTTTGGACGCAAAGATAAGGAGAATCATTATATTCTCCAAATAAAAAGATGAAAACCTTCTGTAGCGCCTTTGGAAATATCATTTTTTCCTGCAAGGCTGGAAGGAATATTCCTTTAGTGTGGTTATAGTGGGCCTTTGTCCACACAATGGGCAGTCTGCATCTGGTGCGAATTCCATTTTGGCAAACTGCATGGTGCGCACATCGAAGGAGAGCAGGGCATTGGTCAATAGTTCGCCGGTGTGGGAGAGATACTTGATGGCTTCGCACGACATGAGCGAGCCCATGACACCCACAGCAGGGCTCAGGACGCCTACCAGCGAGCAGGTTTCTACCTGATTTTGCTCTGGAGGTTCGGGGAAGAGACAGCGATAGCAGGCTGTGCCGGGAATGTGGGTCATAAGCTGTCCGCCCCATTTGATTACACCTCCGCAGCAGAACGGTTTGCCGGCCAGGATGCAGGCATCGTTCACAAGATATTTCGAAGCATAGGAATCTGTGCCATCGATGATAAAGTCATAGGAATCAATAATTTCGAGTGCATTATCCTCGGTGAGAAAGGTGTTGTAGGTTTCCACCTTCACATCGGGATTAATGAGGTTCATCTTCTCGCGGGCGCTATCCACTTTGTCCCTGCCGGTATCGGAGGTATAGTGCAGGACCTGGCGCTGCAGGTTGGAGAGTGATACAATGTCGCCATCTACAATGCCTATGGTGCCCACGCCTGCTGCCGCCAAGTATAGAGCACAAGGCGATCCTATTCCACCTGCACCAATCAAAAGCACGCGGCTGTCGATGAGGCGTTGTTGTGCCTCTGCACCAAATCCATCCAGCTGAATATGACGCGAATATCTCCTTTTTTGCTCGTTGTTCATTACTGTTCAATCTTTCCTTGTTTGTTTACTATGTCATTGATCACGATTCCTGCTATGGCCATACCGAACGAGGCTGTGATGTGGCAGAGCGAACCATTGATCTGAGCTTTGGTCGAGCACC
>JAUNCV010000098.1 GCA_030526445.1 Bacteroidales bacterium
CTGCGAGGTTGTTCTGAATCTCCTCGATAGTGTAGGTCTCCCAGAACTCAAGTTTAGCAGAACCCTGGAGGAGCTTGCGTACACGCTCTGGCTCTTTTACGCCAGGGAGCTCAACGAGGATACGGCCGGCCTGTTCCAACTGCTGGATATTAGGAGCAACAACACCGAAGCGGTCAATACGGTTACGAAGAACGTTGAATGAGTTTGCCAAAGCAGTGTTCATTTCTTCGCTGATGATTGAGAGAACCTCTGCGTCTGGAGTATCTTTCTTGATCTTCTCTTTGAGCTGATAGGTGCTGAAAACCTTAGCGAGAGTAGCGTTTGGGTTTACAGCCTTGTAGTTGGCAGCAAATTTCTGGAGGAACTCGTCGCCACTCACAACTTCAGCATCAGTGCTGGTCAACTGAAGGGCCTCAACGAAGGTTGGATCATCGACATTTTCAGCAGCCAATGACTTGAGCACGTCAGAAACTGAAATCTCAAGAATTACGTTCATACCGCCCTTCAAGTCCAGACCGAGACCGATCTGCTTCTCCTGGGCCTCTTTGTAGGTGTTACCCATGTAGCTCCAGTTTTCAGTCAGGGAGTCAAGGTAAACCCTTTCCATGGTCGCATCGCCGGCAGCGAGCTCCTTGGCCTGATTCTCTACGCTACCGACCATCCAAGAGAATGAAATCTGGTAGAGACAAACCAATGCGAGCAGTGTGGCAAATGCTGACACAAATCCTTTGTTTTGCATTGTTTTGAAAATTTTGTTTATTTAGTTTTTATTCTTGTTTTTTCTATAAAAACACTATTCGGGCGGCAAAGATAGCAAAAATTTCGTTAAATCACGATAAAATTATTTAAAAAAGTAAAAATCGCAGCATTTTTCCACGATATTTGGGTATTTTTATATATCTTCGCGCCATGTTCAATAGTAAATTCCGTCATAATCATATTCTTGCAATTACCCTGTCGGCATGTTTTTTGTCGGCCTTGGTAGGGTGTGCCAGCATGGGCAGACCCGAAGGTGGTTTGTATGATGAAGACCCTCCGGTTCTTGTAAGTTCAGAACCTGCAGAGGGGGCAGTAAATGTCAAAAAACAACGCATCACTATGCGTTTTAACGAGAATATCAAGCTTGATAAAGTTAATGAAAAGCTGACGATTTCTCCTCCCCAAAGTAAGATGCCTCGCGTCTCAAGTAATGCCAAAACTCTTACACTTGAGCTTTCAGATTCGCTGAAGGCAAACACCACTTATTCAATCGATTTTGGCGATGCTGTGCAGGATAACAACGAGGGTAATCCTATGGAGAGCCTTTCTTTGCTGTTCTCTACAGGCGAGCAACTTGACACTCTTATGGTGATGGGACATTTGCTCAATGCAAAGGACCTCGAGCCTATTACAGGCGCGTATGTAGGAATATATAGGGTAGTGTCTGATACAATCTCTACCGACTCTCTTTTCTACACAAAGCCATTTGAGCGAGCTGGCAAAACCGATGTTAACGGTTTCTTTAAGATTTTGGGTTGTGCTCCCGGCTCCTATCGTCTCTATAGTCTCGTTGATGGTAACACAAACTATTTTTATGATTCGAACAGCGAGGATATTGCCTTCGGTAGCGATACTCTCCTGATCGATGAGAATTATGTGCCTGACAGTGCAATGATTGTTTGGTCGTTCAACGAAGGAAAGGTAAAACGTTACCTCGACGATTGTACTCGTCCCGATTCGTTACATATTAACGTTCGTTTTGCAACTCCTATGCCAGAAAAACCTAAACTGGCATTCTTGTTGCCCGATAGTACACGCATGGAGGGCGATTCAATTGTTGTGGGCGATTTTAACATAACGCTCGATACTATAAGTTATTGGCTCCGAGATACTTCTCTGATAGCTCTCGATACTCTCAAGCTCGAACTTACTTATCTCTTCACAGATACGCTCAATCAAGATATTTGGCGTACGGAGCTTTTTGAACTTGAAAAGCCGGTTGTGAAGGAACAGCCTAAAAAGGAGAAGTCGGAGAAGAAGAAAATCCGCAAGCGCAAGGACAAGGAGGACGAGGCTAAGGTTGATAGTCTTGCGGCAGACACGCTCCCTAAGATCACTTACATGAGCATGAAAATGATCTCTGCAAACTCGATCGACATTGGAGCAAAACCAAAATTTGAGATGTCTGAACCCTTAGACAGTCTTCGCCCAGAGCTTTTCCACCTTCAGATTAAGAAAGACTCGACTTGGGCCGATATGCCTCTTCGTTTGGAGCAGGATACTCTTCATCCAACACGTTTTACGCTTTATGCCGAACCTCATTTTTCTCCTGGAGAGACTTATCAAGTGATAGTCGATTCTGCGGCGACTCATAATATATATGGACATCCAATCGCTGCTTGCAATTTCTCCTTCACAGAGAAAAAGCCTGAAGATTATGCCCATCTGCGATTTAATATTTCGGGCATTGATGGACCCGCTTTTGTTGAGTTGCTCAATGCTTCTGATAAGCCGGTGCAGACGGCTAAAGTGATTAATAATCAGGCAAAGTTTGTACATGTACCTGCTGGTACTTATTATGCTCGACTCATAGAGGATGTCAATGGAAATGGCATCTTTGATCCAGGTAATCTGAGCGAACATCGTCAGCCAGAACGTGTACATTATTTTGCTGCGGAACTCGAATTGCGAGCCAACTGGTCGTTCGATCAGAACTGGAATGTCTTCGAAACTCCTATCCTAAAGCAAAAACTTGAAAAGGTAAAGATAAATAAGCCAAAGAAGACTGCTGAGAAAAAGAGTAAGAACGAAGAATACTTGCGTAAACGAGGTAAAATAAAATAATCAGTAAAAATATAACTAAAACCTATTTGGAATTTTATAACCTATGCATAAGTTGTTGAAACTCATAATTATTTGCCTGTTTTTCGGTATGGCAATGCCTACTATGGCCATTACAAAGGCCGAAAAAATTGAGAAAGTAGAGGAGCTCCATTATGATGTCTATTGGCACTGGGGCTTCATTTGGAAAAAAGCAGGTAGTGGCGTGCTCAACCTTTGGAAGGAACATGATTTCCGTAACAATGAGCGTATGCATGGTCAGTTGTGTGGACGTTCTCACAGCATTGTTGAGACTATTATGAAGGTGCGTGATACCCTCGAGTGTTGGTATGATCCAAACATGATTCCTATCGAATATGTTAAGAAGACCAATGAGGGCTCTTACAAAGCTGTTGAGCGCAATCTTTATCGAACTTTCACCAACGGCAAGCCTCTTTTGCCAGCAAATGTTGATAGTACCCAGGTCGACATTTATCGCTGGCGTGTAAAGAAGGGAAGCGATGAAGCACATCATTCGGTCGATGCCGTAGGATATGATATGCTTTCAATCTTCTATGTAATCCGTAACCTTGATTTTTCACAAATGAAGGTGGGCGAAAAAATGCAGTTTCGCATTCATGCAGGGGTGAAGGGCAAATGGTTGCATGTAACTTATCGAGGTAAAGGAAAGTGCACTCTTAAGAATGGCCGTCAATATGATGCTCTTGAACTTGAACTCACTTTCCCAAGTAAGGATGCCGACAGCACACCGTTGCATGTATGGCTTGCCGCAACACCCGACCATAGACCTTTGAGTGTTATTATTCAGCTCAAACGTATCGGTGCGATACAAGGCGAAATTGTGGAATAATGGAAATAGAAGATACTTATCTCACTATAGACAAGCCCTCCGAGGGTCTTTACAAGGAGAAGATGAGCAAATTCTTCTCCTTTGCCGAACCATGTCGTACTGTTGAGGAGGCTATGGAGATAGTCAACTTGTATCGCAAAGAGTATTACGACGCGCGACATGTGTGTTGGGCTTATATGATTGGCCCAGACCGACTTACTTTTCGAAGTAATGATGACGGCGAGCCCTCTGGTACTGCAGGTAAGCCTATTCTCGGTCAGATAAACAGTTTCAATCTCACCAATCTCTGTGTAATTGTAATTCGTTATTTCGGAGGCATTAAATTAGGTACAAGTGGTCTTATTGAGGCCTATCGTACTGCTGCTGCCGAAGCTCTCTCTGCTGCCGAAATCCAGGAAAAGATTCTGGAAGAGGAACTCACAGTACATTTCGAATATCCACTTATGGGCGAGGCTATGCGCATAGTCAAGGAGGAGAACGCCACAGTTGTCAAACAAGATTTCTACGATGATTGTCTCCTGACGGTGAGTCTTCGCAAAGCTGCTATGCCTAAGATGCGTGCACGTTTCGAGGGTGTTTATGGTATCGATATTGTTGAGAAGAAGGAGGAAACTCTTATTTCACCTGAAATGCAAGAGGAGGAATAAACAAACTTGAAGTTTATATATAAAAGCGACCACAGACAGTTAAATGTCTGCGGTCGTTTTGTTTTAGTGAAGAACACTGATATTATGTTCTGATTATTTCTGAGTGTACTTAACGGTACCCTTCACATCTACAGAGCTGGCAGCAACAGTGATGGTGAAGGTGCCTGGCTCTGCAACCCAAGCATGTTTGGTTTCGTCGAAGAACTGCAAATCCTTTTCGTTAATAGTGTAAGAAACAGTCTTCTCCTCACCTGGCGCGAGGGCAATCTTCTCGAAGTGCTTGAGTTCCTTCTTTGGGCGAATCACGCTTGCTTTATCATCACCTACATACCACTGAACAATTTCTTTACCAGCAACCTTGCCAGTGTTCTTGACGGTTACAGTGACGGTGTTGCCAGAAATTTGAGGCTTGCCATACTCGAATGTAGTGTATGAGAGACCATAGCCGAATGGGAAGAGCACGCGGCTCTTGGCATTAGCATAAGTGCCATTGAAGCCCTTGGTATCAAACCAACGATAGCCCAAAAGGATATCTTCGGCGTAGATAACAGCCTCAGTACCAGGAGCTGCAGAGTAATCATGAGCCTCGAGCGAGTTGCTGCGGGTGTTGATGTCATTATTCTTGGCAATCTCCTTAACTTGCTTCTCAAAGAAGCCCTTCTTCAAAAGGGTGGCCGAAGCAGGGTTCTCCTTGCCGTATTTGAAAACAGTAGGCATAGAATCGGCAGGAATGCCAGGGTAAGCTACACGGCCGAGTTTGTGTGCTGGATAATCTTCAAGACTCACAGCCATAGTAAATGGCAACTTGCCCGATGGGTTTACATCGCCAGAAAGGATGTCGGTGAGGGCATATCCTGCTTGTGAGCCATTGTACCATGACTGTACAAGAGTTTTCACTTGGCTCAACCAAGGCATAGCATAGGCATTGCCGCTGATAATGACGGTGACCATATTCTGGTTGGCAGCAGCAAGTTCTGAGATAAGTTCGTTCTGGAAGAAGTCGAGCTCATACTGGCGACGGTCGCCACCTTCACAATCCTGGAAGTGATTTTTGTTCAAACCACCTACATAAATTACGAGGTCGGCTTTTTTAGCCTTCTCTACAGCCTCTACGCGAAGTTTAGCCTGTTCCTCTTCTGGAATCACGATGACGCGACCATACATTGAAGGACCGCTCTTGTAGCCGGCTGCATATTCTACCTTGGCAATTTTTCCATAGCGCTCCTGAATGGCACGGAGAGGCGAAACCTCATCTTTTGCCTTGAGTTCTGATGAACCACCACCTTCGGTGAGTTTACGGGTCGCATTTTCGCCTACGACCAAAATAGTCTTACCCTTGAGGTTAGCTTCATTAAGTGGAAGTAGGTTTGTCTCGTTCTTGAGGAGAACAATACCCTCACGAGCAATTTCACGGCAGGCATCAAGGTGAGCCTGAGTGTGCATTGAACCCCAGCCACGGTTAGGATTCATCTCGGTGCGGAACAAGAGACGAAGCATGCGGCGAGCCTTGTCGTTTACAATCTCCATAGGAACCTCACCATTCTTTGCCTTGTTCAGATAGGCTGAACCAAGATAGTAATCATCATAGCCAAATCCGTTGGCCTCAGAGGTTAAGCCATTGGTGAATGAGCCCATTTCGAGGTCAAGACCATACTTAATTGCTTCATCGGTATCATGGCAAGCTCCCCAGTCTGTGATAACTGCACCATCGAAACCCCATTCGCCCTTCAGAATATCGTTGAGCAGGCGTTCGTTGTGTGATACGTGCTGATCTTTATATTGGTTATAGCTGCCCATAAGTGACCATGCATTACCCTCTTTCACAGCAGCCTCAAAAGGACGGAGGTAGAGTTCGTAGAGTGCACGGTCTGAAACCTTGACATCTACATGTCCGCGGAATTCTTCCTGATCATTGAGAACATAGTGTTTTACGCAGCATGCAACACCATTGCTCTGTAAGCCTTGGATGTAAGGCACTACCATGATGCTGGCCAAGTATGGATCTTCTCCCATATACTCAAAGTTACGACCGTTGAGTGGGGTGCGATAAAGGTTCACGCCAGGGCCAAGCAGTACGCTCTTTTTACGATAACGAGCCTCCTCGCCTACATTTTTGCCATAAAGCGAAGCCATTTCTGGGTTCCAAGAAGCAGCCAGACAGGTGAGAGCAGGGAATGCTGTACAATAGTCGTTGGTCCAGTTCGAGTGTGCCCAGTCGTTCCAGTTGATCTCCATGCGCACACCATGAGGGCCGTCGCTGGTCCAAAGTTCAGGGATACCGAGGCGCGATACGCCAGGGCTTGAAAACTTAGATTGTGCATAAACCATGCGGCACTTCTCTTCAAGGGTCATGCGGCTGAGGGCATCCTCAACGCGCTCTTCGACCGAGAGGGCTGGGTTAAGATACTTAGGCAGCTCTTGAGCTGATGCCATGGCGGGAGCAAGAGCCAACGCCATGGCCGAAAGTTTTATTTTTTTCATTTGTATTGTTTGATAGATGATGAATTGCGAAAAAGTGGTCAAATAGTCAAACTAACAGCATCACCATTATATTTTACCTCAATGCCCTTAGCTTCTGGGTTATAAGGCTGTGGCTTCTCTGCAGAAACTGGGACAACAATGAAGGTGCGTTCCTGAAGCATGCCTGGGAAACTGCCTTCGCGCTGACCGATGGTGAGGGTCTTTGCAGCTTCATTGTAGGTGAACTTGATATTGGCAAACTGGCCGCGTTCATAACCGTAGTTGGAGCCTTCATCTTCGTAGAGTGTGAACTCGCCATCTGCACCCTGATATACATAGAGACGAATCACGTCGGCCTGTTTCTCAGAGGTGTATTCAATGGCTGGACCGAATGGAACAATCGAGCCACCACGTACAAAGACAGGGGTGCGGTCGTATGGAGCAGCACAGGTGAGAGTTTCGTCGCCCATCGAGGTTACAAGGCCGGTGAAGAAGTCATACCAAACATTGTTGGCAGGGAAGTAAACCTCACGTTCGCGTGCCTTATAGGTAAATACAGGGTTGACCATGAAGGCAGGACCGAACATGAACTGGTAGCCAATGTTGCGAACAGTTGGGTCATTGTTGAAGTCCATTACCAGCGGACGCATCATAGTATAGTCATTGAAGTGTACATCAGCAGCCAAAGAGTAGATGTATGGCATGAGGCGATAGCGCAGGTTGAGGCACTCTTCGATTACCTTGTAGGTTGGGTGCCCCTTAGGTGCGATGTTCCAAGGCTCGCGGAATGGGAACTGACCATGTGAGCGATACATTGGTGTCCACATGCCCCACTCGTGCCAGCGAGCATTGAGTTCACGCCAGTCCTTGAGGTCGTCGTTCTCTTTGCCGGTCTTGTCATAGATGGCTTGTGC
>JAUNCV010000099.1 GCA_030526445.1 Bacteroidales bacterium
CCTCCGTCCACGCACCAACCTGTTCGGTGCCATCCTCCGCATTCGCCACAACATGGCCATTGCTATTCACGAGTATTTCCACCAGCATGGTTTCTACTATTTCCATACTCCACTCATCACTGCTTCTGACTGTGAGGGTGCAGGCCAGATGTTCCAGGTAACTACCAAGAACCTCTACGACCTCAAGAAGGATGAGAATGGTAGCATTATTTACGACGACGACTTCTTCGGCAAGATGACCTCGCTCACCGTTTCGGGTCAACTCGAAGGCGAGCTCGGCGCTACTGCTCTGGGTCAGATCTACACCTTCGGCCCAACCTTCCGTGCCGAGAATTCGAACACTCCACGCCACTTGGCCGAGTTCTGGATGATCGAGCCAGAGGTTTGCTTCTACGATATGGAAGACCTCATGAACCTTGAGGAAGACTTCATCAAGCACTGCGTTCGCTGGGCACTTGATCACTGCCGTGAGGAGCTCGAGTTCCTCAACAAGCTCATCGACAAGACTCTCATCGAGCGTCTCGAGGGCGTGCTCAAAGAGGAGTTCGTTCGCTTGCCTTACACCAAGGGCATCGAGATCCTGCAGCAGGCTATCAAGGATGGCAAGAAGTTCGAGTTCCCATGCAACTGGGGCGATGACCTTGCTTCTGAGCACGAGCGCTTCCTCGTTGAGGAGTACTTCAAGAAGCCAGTCATCATGACCAACTATCCTAAGAAGATCAAGTCATTCTATATGAAGATCGACGAGCAGAAGCCTGTCTTCAACGGCGAGGAGATGGAGGAGACCGTACAGGGCACCGACGTCCTCTTCCCACAGATTGGCGAGATCATTGGCGGTTCGGTTCGCGAGGAGTCATACGATAAGCTCATGAACGAAATCGTGACCCGTGGCATTCCAATGAAGGATATGTGGTGGTATCTTGAGACCCGCAAGTTCGGTTCATGTCCACACGCTGGTTTCGGCCTCGGCTTCGAGCGCCTCATCCTCTTCGTTACCGGCATGCAGAACATCCGCGACGTCATTCCATTCCCACGCACTCCAAAGACTGCCGAGTTCTAAACCCGAGCTCGTGCAGCACAGATACAAAAATAACAATCCCCCGAGGCTTCACAGCTGCGGGGGATTCTCTTTATTTTATAGAACGATTATTTAAGATCTTTTTTAGTAGGTGATCATTGGCTCGAGTTCCTTAGCCTGAGCAATCATCTTCTCAAGCTCAGAGAGGCTTGGAACGCGGTTGCAGAGATTCTTCTCATTGTTCACCTCAACCAATTTTGGATGGAGGTTAGCAGGAACGCGATGACGGAACTCCTTCACGGTGTCAACACCTGCAGCCTCGAGCAACTCAGCAAACTGGCCAGCAATGCCGTTGATGCGGAAAAGGTCAGCGTGGTTGGTCCACTTCAAGATGAGCTTGTGGCTGATCTCGGTAGCCTCTTCTACCTTCTTGCGGCCCGAAGGTGATGCACACTGAGCGAGGAGCTCCTCGGTGGTCTTGATGCCAACTGCGGCAAGTTTCTCTGCATATACTGGGCCGATGCCTTCTACCTGATCAATTTTGTAAGCCATAATGATAGGGTTTTTTAATGTTAATAAATAAAGGTTGTTTATAAAAATTCTTTGTGCAAAGATAGTGATATTTCTATATATACTGCAATTTTTTGCGACAAAAAGTGCTAAAAAACCCTTGTTTTGTCTCAAAAACATGTTTTATAGCATAAAAATGCATTGTTTTTGCCTTTGAATTTGGTAGTTTCAAACTTAGGTGGTATATTTGCACCCGATAACGCGTTGTTACAATGCGTTTTCTAAGTGATAATTCCTATCATAATATAAACCAATTAAATCCTAACAATTATGACAAAGTTTGACGAAGCGTGGATGAAGAAATATGAGGAGCTCAAAGAGCACGTTCGCGTATACGGTCACTTCCCACCAAAGAACACTCCTTTGAACAACTGGGTTAAATATCAGCGCAAGTTGATTAACAAGGGCAAGATCAGAGAGGAGCGCAAGGAGCTCTTCATCGAGTTGGCCGAGTCACGTCGATTGTGGGAGCATGTTGGTGGCCGTCGCAAAAAGAAGGCTGCGAATCCAGAATAATCATTCTTTACTCCATCGTAATTTTTTTTCAATGTTATGATACAATGAAGGGTGCCCCGTTTGGGAGCACCCTTTATTGTTGTTGTGGTGTTTAGGCTTTATTTGGTTGCCTTACCGTTTTCCTGCGAGTAGGTAGTTGTGCCTTCTGCGGCCTTCTCCTTCTCATACCAGCGTTCATACTTTGGGTTGTTCTGGTTCTGAGCCCAGCCAGCAAACTCGCTGTATGCGTCGAAGATGCTGGTGCCCTCGGTTGGCCACTGCCAGAAGTACTTCAACATAATAGCCATTGGAGCCTGAGCGCCCTCCTGAGCACGGGTAGCAATGTCGATGGTGCGAATCTCATCGCCATCATATACCTTGATCTTGAAGTCGGCAGCGTTGGCGCTGAAGCTATACTTCTCAGGCAGCTCGATGGTAGTGAGCGAGTCGCGGTCCTTGGTGGTGTTAGCACCGGTGTTGGTCATGCGGCCCATGCGGGTCAAGGTGTTGCTGCAGAGCATCTGGTCACGCCACCAGATCTCGGTCTTGAGCGTACCACCGGTAGCGCAGAGATAAACCTTGGCAGTCTTCTTGCCGCTGTTTGGCACCACCTGAATCACAACGTCATTGTAGTCAAAGTCCGAAGAGGTTGGTTTATCCTCGAAAGCGAAGGTCCAAGGAATTTCATCATCAAGATACTCAACATCCTTAGGATCTTCGGTCTTGGTGCCGTCTGGATTCAGATACTTAGGATCTTCGTAGTCAGGCTTACCGGTTGGGTTGCCGAAGTCCTCAATGAGTGGGAAGATAACGCCTGGCAACTCGCTCTTACCGTTACCCTTCACAAGGCAGAAGGTTACGTCGTTGCAGTCCCAGTCACCGCCTTCAGGATTATCATCAAGGCCCATGAAGATAAAGCCCTCGAAGAACTTGATCAAGCTGCGGTAATTGTTTGTTTTGTAGTTGAAACGGGCATCTGAGAAAGTAGCATTATACTTCTTGCCGCCGAAGACAAGACCCTTATCGAGCACCGAAGTAGAAATACCCTTAGCTTGGAGATCTTTATACTGTTTGCCCTCTGTTGAGATTTTTCGTGCCAGATAGAAGCCCACCTTGTGGCCCTCAGGCGCATTTACCTGATAGCGCAAGCCGCGCACCTGGTTGATGTTGCCCTTGTGTGTATCGTATACATGTTTAACTTTATAAACATCGTCGTTTTTGCGGTAGGAGCTCAAATTACCGGTTGTAGCACCAGGAATGTCATGATAATTGAAGTTCACATCCTTCCAGTCGCTTGGAGCGTTGTTGAGCGCATACTGCACCTTCGACTTTGGTGCCTCGCCCTCATTATAATACTGATAGTCGTATCTGATAGCCTCAACTAATGGCACCATTTCAAATGTGCCGCTCATATTTTTTTCGTCATAGTGGTAGTAGCCGAGTATACAATCTTCTGGGGTGCCGGTTTCGCCATATGCAAACGAAACGTAGAATGGACCACGAGACACGAGCTGGAAGTTGAGCGAAATGGCGGTGTCGGCCTCAATTGTCTTTTTGCCACCTTCAGGAGCAGCCACAAGCAGCTTGTCCCACAAGTCGCCATCAAAGTTCTGGTAGCCAAAGTTCTTCTCGTAGCTCTTGGTGGTGAGTTCCTTCAAGTGGTCTGGATTATTCACATTGCGCGAAGCCACGAGGCCGCGGCTCTGGTTGCCCACCATCTTGGCAGCGAAGTCCACAGCCTGAGTCTTGCCATTGATCTGCCAGTTTCTGAGCAGTTCATAATATTTCTCGCCCTGTGCGTCAACCAGCTCAACCAGCACGTCGTGCATATAGCCCTGTGGCAGGTAAGCGGTGATGTCGCCGTTGTCCTGAATAGCAAAGCGGCCCAGACACTGCTGCACCGGAATGCCGCGGGTATAGAGATTCACTTCACATGCGCCCTGTGCCGAAATGCTGAGTGGCAGAGTGGTAGCCGAAATCCAGGTGTGGTCGGGGTCGATAGCGCCACCGGCCGCGTTGATGAATGCCTCATCGCGGTCGCTCACTGGGGTCGAAGGGCCAACCTCAGGCTTCTCGGCATTGTTCCACTGAATGTCTGGCTCTGAAGTACAAGCAGTGATCAAGAGACCAGCGCCTGCAAGAGTCAAGAGGTTTTTAGTGTTCATTTTCATACAGTCTATCATTTATAAAGTTTGAATTTTCTTGTTCTTTTTATTTCTCTTTTCTATTATAATTTGCCGCAAAGATAATTAATTTCGGGCACAAAAGCAAAAAAAGTAGGGCACTATCCGCTACAGACATGCCCTACAACATATTTTTTGTTATTTTGATTGTTCAGATTGTTGTTTTGAGCGTATGTTACATTCTTTTTTATTTGTGTCGAATGTTACATTAACTCAAAATTTTATTTTCACATCCACGCCCACCTGCAGTGGTTTGCCGTGCTGCTCATACTGCAGGCCCACGCTTTCGAACCAGAAGGTGTTATACTCCTTATCGGCCAGATTCTTGCCCCACAGTGTGAGCGAAGCGTGCTTGCCCTCGAGCGCCAGTCGTGCACCCGGCAGCATGTAGAAGTTCTGCCATGCGGTGTTTGCCTCGTTCCAGTAGATGCGGCCCGCGCCCTGTCCGTTCAATCCTAAGGTCACCTGCTCCAGCACCTCGCCGCAGCTCTTCACAGGCCAGCTGTAGGCCACATCATAGCTCAGAGTGTGCATTGGGGCGAAGGGCACCAGGTTGCCGGTATAGTCCAGCTCCGAGCCGTCGTCATATTTCTCGAAGGTCGAGCGTGCGTAGCCATAGTTCAGTCCCAGGGTCAGCGCATCCACAGGCTGCCACTGCACTGAGAGTTCACCGCCGCGGCTACGGCTTTCGCCCGCGTTCACCATCATGCGTCCCAGGCCCGAAGGTGCGAAGCGTGCTATCTGCTGGTCCTTGATTTCGCTCCAGAACAGTGCTGCATCCAGTCGCACACGTGCGTCGGGGAAGGTCAGGTGCGAACCCACCTCATAGTTCACCGAGTTTTCGGGCTTATACACCACCTGGTCCACGGTTGGCATCTCGCGCTTAGGCATAGCGGCCTCGATGGTTGGCTTCAGTCGGTCGGCCATGGCAGGCATTTTTTCGTCCAGATATTTGAACACGCCCTGCTTCACATCGTCCATCATTTTCTTCTGCATTGCGCCCTGAATCAGGTCCGAGAACATCTGCAGGTTATATCCGCCCGAGCGCTGACCCATAGCCACCGATGCGTAGAGGTTGCTGTGTTCGGTCACGTCAAACTTCAGTGCCACTTTAGGCAGCACCTGCCATGTGTCGCGGTTCAGTGTGCCCTCATATTCGGTGATGGTCGAGTGCAGGCCCGCCAGTGTGATGCGCATATCGGGCATCATAAAGTCATAGTCGAAGCTCGAAGGCGCGCTATAGTCCATCTGGTTGTGCTCATAGCCCAGGCGCAGGCCCAGTGTGGCCGAGAATCGGTCGGTAATCTGCAGGGCCGACTGGTGGAACAGAGCCACGTTGAGCGATGGGGTGTCGAACACGCCGCCTATCTTCAGGTCATTGCCCACAAACTGCAGGTTCATCTTTGGCTTCTGTGGCATACCGCTGTTTATCTGCTCCTCCAGCCAGCGCAGGCCATCGGTATAGAAGGTCACAGGGCCCGTGGTGTGCAGTGCCTGATACATAAAGTGCAGGCCCGAAATGTGCTGCCACTTCTCGTTGCCGCGGCTCTTCAGGGTCACCTCTTCGGTCACTGTGTTGATGCGCTGTTTCTGTTCGAGCGAGTAGATGTCCACTGCGCGGAAGTCCTGATCCAGAAACATTCTGTCGCACAGGTTCTGGTAGCCCGTGATGGCGTTCATCTGCCACTTTTCGGTGGTATATTCCACGTTCACGCCCGCGTTGAGCAGGTTTCGGCGGTAGTTGTTCTCGCGGTTGTTCGTAATCTTACCCTCGTGGAAGTAAGGATATGCCCCCTCGTCGCTATAGTCATAGTTCACCGATGCGTCAATTCTCCAGGGCTTCGAAGGCAGCCACACCATGCGTATGCGTCCGCCGCCTGCCTGCATACCGTCCACCTTTTTGTTCAGCGTCACGTTCTCAAAAAATCCGTCGCTGCCCTCATAATATCCGCCGGCCGAGAATGCCATCTTGTCCGAAAGGCGGTGGAAGTGTGTCAGTGACACGTTTCGGTGGTTATCGCCCGAAGCGTATCCCAGTCGCACGGTTGTTCCCTCGCCGTGGAAGGGGTCGAGCGTAAACACTCTCACCAGGCCGCCCATGGTGTTTCGGCCGTAGAGTGTGCCTTGTGGGCCGCGCAGCACATCCACGCGCTCTATGTCGTAGAAGTTAAAGTCGAACGCGCTCTTGTCAATATAGGGCACATTGTCCACATACAGGCCCACGGCGGGCGTATTCATTCGGCTGCCTATACCTCTTATATATATAGCGCTTGTGAGGCGGCTTCCGTAGTCGGGAATAAACAGGTTTGGCACCATTCGGCTGGCGCCTTTCAGTGAGGTTGCCTGGGTCGATTCCAGTTCCTTTGGGCCCAGCAGCGACACGGCCGAGGGTTGCTGGCGCATCTGTCCGTGTTCCTTTACGGTCGAGATGATCTCTATGTCCGAAAGCATCACATTCTTCAGTGTGTCAGCGCTTTCTGCGTTTGCGGTTGCAAGTGCCGCGAGGGCAATCATTGTCGAATTCATATATATTCTGATTTCTTATTTATTTTCGGGTGCAAAGATAGCGTCTTTTTCCGAGCCCTGCAATCCTTATTTTTGAGGAAATTCACTTCCTCTTATCTCTCCCCATGTTTGCCAATGTTACATTTTGGCCATGTTACAAGCCTTTTGTAACTCGCTCTTTTATAGCGTTTTGTACGATTTATTAGTCATTCATGTACGATTTGTTAGTCAAAAGTTCCTCATTTTTTTGGCGCATCGCCTCGTTTTTCGTACTTTTGAGGCGCAGAAAAAGAATTTCAGTTTTTAGTTTTTCTATTTTCAGTAAGATTATTAGTTAGATTTCGCTCCGAGCTCTGCTCGCGTGGAGCGAAGCGTAACAACCTCGTAGAGGCGATCCCCTTAAAGTGGCTCCAAAAAGCAATGCTTGTCATTGCGCATTTTGGTCAGAGATTCTTTTTTAGATTTTAAAAATCTCAACTAAATTTAACTAAAAATGCGCTCGAGTACCTCGCTTTTCTGAGGGCCTTTATGGGGATCGGCCTTCGGCCTCGAAATCCTCCTGAAAATCTTTCTAAAAATCTAAAAATCTTATAAAATATTCATCCATACAAATAATCATATCTTATTAACCTAATCTCAGCACCACTATGAGGAAGAACTACTTCAAGGTTCTCGGCCTCGCCCTCTGCGGCATCATGGCCCTGACAACCTCGTGCACCAAGGATGAGGTCAACGATCTCGAAGATCGTGTCGACACCATCGAAAAGACAAGTATCGCCCCCATCAAGGAGCAAGTACAAACCATTCAGCAGTCTATTCCGGCTATTGAGCAGACGCAGACAGCCCTCTCAACCCACGTAGAGACCGTGAAGAAAGAGGTCACCGCTATGGGTCAGGACTTTGCGCAGA
>JAUNCV010000100.1 GCA_030526445.1 Bacteroidales bacterium
AAGATTAATAACAAAAACAAACAAAAAAAGTTGCTTACAATTTCTTACAAAATGCGAAGCAAGAAATCATAAGCGACCTAACTTACTGAATTATAAAATTATATACTAAAGTCTCTACATTTTTCAAATGCTAAAGATGTAACATAACGAGTAAGGATGTAACATGTAAATCAGTCTATAGTTTCTTAATAAATGCCCTCCACTCTGTAGCGCCAGCATCTTCGCTCAGATATTTCTTGGCAAGTCTGTGGCTCGTCACACTCGAGTTTATTCCCACCAAGGCATCAATCTCCTTAACAGCAAATTCGAGTTTCTCAAGCATGCACATTTCCCATTCCTCTTCACGAAGCGAATCACATTTCTCTCTAAGCAAGCCCTCGAAAGAGGGAAGGTTCTCGCAGAAAAGATCATTAAGTGCTTTCCATTCTGAAACCGATGCCTTTTTGCGCTTTGTCAGATTTTCTCGAAGTTCGGCGACCACCGAAGATTGCTTCATCATTCTGAGCACATTCTTTGCATTTTCTTGCTGAAGTTTGAGTTTTTCTTCAGCATGTCTGCGTTGCTCTTCCTCTCTGACGCGTTTGTTTCGATTCAGACTCGCTGCCAACAAAGCAATCACTGCAACAAACAACAGCCCCAGAACGAAAATGCACAAATAGATTACCTCTTTTTCCTTCTTTACCAATTTCTCATCAATATAGTCACGCTGCTCCTTCATAACCGAATTGCTGAGAAGATTCCAATATACAGAGTCCTGAAGCATCTGATGCGCATTGCAATACTGGTAGGCTCGCTCATAATCGTTCATAAGTGCATAAACCTTTGAAGCACTTCTTAAATATCTAATTCTACCATTAACAAATGGGAATTTTGCAGTATTGAACAATGCAAGGTAATATTGAGCAGTATCGAAGTCTTGCAATTGGGCACAGAGATACGCTAACACGGCATAATCTGAATACAAATGCTGAGCATGATATGTTTCGAACAAAAGCTGAAACATATTTTGGGCCTCAGCAAGTCTGTCGGTCTCAGTATCTATATAGGCCAAAGTACGAATGCACTTAACAATGGCAAACGTATCTTGCTGCTGTTCGGCTTTACTCAAAGCAGACTTCAAGCAAGCCTCACTGGCGTCATATTCGCGATTCGAATAAAGTGACACGCCCAAGTTAACCTCGCCATCCAGAACGTAGATAGGATCGGCCGAAAGTGTATATTCGTCAAGCGCACGACGAGCATAACCCTTCATATCACTATCGTAGGTCTGGGTGCAGACCGTAAACATGAAAGTATATATCTGGCCGAGCATGAAATGATCCTGACAAGCCTCGCCATATTCTGCAGCTAAAGCTAATAACTGCCATGTTGTGCCAAAGTCTCTATTCATAACAAGATTCTGGCCATGCAAGAAATAGCACAACATTCGCTCATGGTCTGTTCCATGAACTGCCAAAAACTCTTCGGCTACACAAAGCAGTGAATCGTTAGGAGCATCAATGCCCTGTCGGTAACAAGCATAGGTGCGCAGCAAGACATAGCGGGCCATAAAGTCGTCAGACCCAGAATGGCTCTCTGCTTCATACAACGAGTCAAGTTGTGTCAATGCCTTTGAAGGGTCTTCTTTGATCAAGGCCTCAATATGTTCAAAACCATAATCATGCTGCCTATGCGACTGGTTACAGCCACATAGCACCAATATGAAGGAAAGTAGAAATAGATATCTCATGCTTAAAAAATAGATGGCATTATTTTGTTCACGCGCAAAGATAGAAAAATCAGCGAAACAAACAAAAAAAGTTGCTTACAATTTCTTACAAAATGCAGAGCAAGAAACCACAAGCAACTTAACACACTGAATATCAACTAAAACTACATTATCAGAGAAAAATGAGAAAATAGCAGCATGTTACATTATTGAAGCAAAATGTAACACTTAATGAGAATGAGACTTCAAAGTGAAACGCAGACCGAGGCGAAGATTGAACGAAAGAGGACGCTCTGTGCGCTGGCTCAGAACACCGGTTTTGTCATCGAAATAATAATTGATTTCGGGCTCAAGATAGGCACCTACGCTGCGACTGAATGAATACTGAATGCCCATGGCGCCATTGACCGACCACTGCCAGCGATTGATAGAAAAACTCTTTTCATCGAGGGTGGCATAAATGGCATGTTCGGCCATGCCGCCCACCGAGGCATAAAGCTGCCAGCGACTCCACTCGGCACAACTGACTCTCAGCTTCAGAGGAACGCCCAGATAGTGCAGTTTCTGACTGACTACTTCATGACTGACGTCAAGATCGGAGGTAAGAAGCGTGTAAACCAAACCGGACTCAAGATAGAGGCGACGCGTCAGCTCTCGGCTAACAGACAAACCAAAACTCCAGGAGCGATTGTTATAAGCGCCATATACGCGCTCAGGATCGCCGTACCCTGCACGGCTTTCAGGCTCGGGTGTTGGTTTGGGGCGAAGAGAATCGGGAAGCCCTGGGCGCAAACCTTCTATGCCTGATGCAACGCTTTCTGTTTCTCCATCGAGAAAATTAAGCGCTCCTCCGCCACTCAAGCCCAACGCCCACGAGCGGCGATGACGCGACTTGGGCGCAGCCTGCTCCATGGCTAAGAGCACAGCCTCTTCCTCAAAGTTGCGCAATGTGGTGATGGCTTCGGGCACAGAATCGGCCACAGTCTGAGGTGCAGGCTCTGCAGTGGCAATGCTGTTTTCGGGCACATCGCATACAAGTGTATTTGGACTCGAAGCTACGGTATCTTCTTCCACAGCATTCTCTACTCTGGCAACTGGCGTTTGGGCCAAATGGTGCTGTGACACATGCACTTGTGGCTCTGCGTGGGTTTCGGCCGGCTCGAAATGCTGAGGCACGAAGTTTTGAAGTTCCAACTCACTGACACTTTCATTCTGCGCTATATCATTCTCAGAAACAAGTTGTTTCTGTCTGAATATTGCCCAACTACCGATGCCTATCACGATAAGCACAATAGCTGCGGCCGACATGCGCTTCCACATCGGAACGATGCTCGTCTTTTTTGGCTCCAATGCAGACGAAATCTTATCCCAACCATCGGCTGGGAGCTCTGCCTCAAAGTCCGCCATTGTGTCGCGGATTTCGTTGAGCCATTTGCTGTTGTTTTCGTTCTGTATCATTGGTTTTCTTTTCTCCAGTTATTAATTTGTTCGGCCAAAAGCCTCTTGGCATGTACCAATTGTGAGGCCGATGTTTTCTCTTTGATGCCCAAAAGCTGTGCAATCTCGCGGTGCGAATGTCCGTCGATAACATAGAGATTGAACACGGTTCGGTAGACTGCAGGCAGTTTGCTAATCATCTGCAGAATAACGGCTTGCGGCACATCGGCCACGGTTTCTGGTTCTGGGATGTCGGGCAGCTGAGGCTCGTCGGTGGTGAAGAGTTGATGTATCTTTTCCTGTTCGCGCAAGTGCATCAGAATCACATTGTGCTGCACTCTGAAGACCCATGCCTTGAGGCTGCCTTCGCCTTGCCACTTGAACTGACTGGCGTGTGTGAGAATCTGCAAAAAGCCATCGTGCAACAGGTCTTGAGCCGTGTTTCGGTCACAAACATAGCGGAGGCAGACGCCAAGCAACCAGCCGGCATATGTCTCATATAGTAATCGCCCCGCTTGCGAGTCTCCCCTACGAAAGCGTTCTGCTATGTCTTGCTCAATACTCATTAATGATTATCAGAGAGGAATTACGTTACATTCGATAGCGCAAAGATATACAAAATATCTGTATCGAACAACAATCTGCCCTCTTTTTATTCATTTACTCTATAAATGCAGAGATTCTGGAAATACTGCATCGAACAATGAATTTTTTTTTGAATTTGCGAAAAATTATGATATTTAACCGCAAAGATGCTGCCCGATAAGACATTTTTGCGAACATTGATAAAAATTTGCAGCCAAAATGCTATTTCTTACAACTTTCATGAACCTCATTTCGACAAAAAGTGTACCTTTGTAACCATATTCGACAAAAAACTGAAAACTTGAAAAACTGAAAGCTATTATGATAGATCAGATGCTTGAACATAACCGCCGATTCGTAGAATCGAAGGAATATGAAAAATATGCTACGAGCAAGTATCCTGACAAAGGACTTGCCATTGTAACCTGCATGGACACGCGCCTCGTGGAACTGCTTCCGGCTGCGCTTGGCATCAGAAACGGTGACGTGAAAATGATTAAAAACGCGGGCGGAACCATCACCAACCCATTCGACTCGACCGTGCGCTCGCTGCTCGTGGCCATATACGAACTGGGGGTGAACGAAGTGATGATCATTGGCCACACCAACTGCGGCGTGCAGGGAATGGATGGCGATGAGATGCTCGACCTGATGCGAAAACGCGGCATTGACGAAGATCACATCTCGCTGATGCAACACTGCGGCATAGACCTCAAGTCGTGGCTGCACGGTTTTGATGATACTGAGTCGGCTGTGCTCGAAACTGTAGATCTGGTGCGAAACCATCCGCTCGTGCCAAAAGATATCATTGTGCGCGGTTATATTATGGACTCTGTAACGGGCGAATTGAACCCTATCGGATAAAAATTATGGGAATCATTGACAAAATCAAAGCGCTGCTAGCCAGCGATGACGACCTACTGGGCAAAACCTCTGCATTGCAGCCCGAGAAAGGAGACTTTGTAGTTCCTGCCGAAATCAATGCTGACACCGTGCTGAAGGCGCTGGTGGAATATGGCAAAACGGCTGGCTATGTGAAAGACGAAAACAAGCAGGCTCAGAACGATGTGCTGCTGGCTTCGGTCAAGAATCAGGTGATAAAGATGCACGAAGAGGTGCTGGGCTACTATCGACGCAAAAACCTCATGCCCGACGAGAAACTGCTGAACCGACTCACTATCGAGAATATGTTCTACCTGGCCATGGGAACAGCTATTTTGGTCAAAGTAAAGAAAACCAACCTGATAGCCAGCGGTTTCTTCGGAAAAATGATGAAGAAAGCCGGGCCAGATTACTTCTATCGCGAAGTGGCGTCGATGGCCGGTAATAAGTATGGCGACGCGCAGGTGGAACAGTTGCACCAGCATGTGCAGAAGGCTGTGTATAAACTTTTGGTCAGTTTCGACACTCAGCCCAATGCGCGCAATCTTGTTATAGAATGCGCCAAGGCTGTGTATATGTATGGCCTCACAGTAACCATCATTAAAAAAGAAAACAACGTAACAGAATGAAACTAAAGAAATTGCCTCTGCTTGTACGCATCGTCATAGCCATTATCATAGGCATTGGTCTGGGATTTGTGATGCCCGAACCCATCATTCGAGGATTCAATACATTTAATGGCATTTTCGACCAAGTGCTGAAATTCCTCATTCCGCTCATCATTGTGGGCCTCGTCACTCCTGCCATTGCCGATGTGGGCAAAGGTGCCGGCAAGATGCTGGCCATTACGGCGGGCATTGCCTACAGCGCTACTGTGCTCTCGGGCCTGTTCTCGTATGGATGTAGCACCTGGATGTTTCCGCACGTCATTCTGCAAGAAACCACGCTCATAACAAACGAGGGTTCAAGTTTCCCCGCTTACTTCGGCATAGAAATTCCTCCAGTCATGGCTGTGATGACGGCACTCATCTCCTCGTTCCTGTTGGGCTTGGGCATTGCAGCCTTCGGTGCACAGACACTCAAAAGCTGCTTTGACGAATTTAAGGCCATCGTGACTCATGCCATCGGCAAAGTGATAATTCCGCTATTGCCCGTTTATATCTTCGGTCTTTTTCTCGACATGACGGCTTCGGGCAATGTGGGCCCGGTGCTCGCTTCGTTCCTACAGGTCATAGCCATTATCTTTGTGCTCACGGCTATTCTGCTGCTGGTACAATATGGCATTGCGGGTCTCATTACTGGCCGAAGTCCGATAAAACTGCTGGGCAACATGATGCCGGCTTATTTCACGGCGCTCGGCACTTCTTCTTCGGCCGCAACAATTCCTGTAACACTGCAACAAACCCTGAAAAATGGAGTTTCTGAAGGCGTGGCGGGTTTTGTTATTCCGCTGTGTGCCACAATTCATCTCTCGGGTTCGACCCTCAAGATTGTGGCCTGTGCCATTGCCATTATGATGATGCAAGGCATTCCATACGATTTCCCTCTCATGCTGGGCTTTATCCTGATGTTAGGCATTACGATGGTGGCTGCACCCGGTGTGCCTGGTGGTGCAATCATGGCGGCTTTGGGCATTCTTGACAGTATCCTAGGATTCAGTCCCGAACAGCAGGCCATGATGATTACTCTCTATGTGGCCATGGACTCGTTTGGAACCGCATGCAATGTGACGGGTGATGGCGCAATTGCCCTGATTGTTGACAAAATCAGAAAAAAATAAGGCTTCTATTAAGACAAAGCCCAGGCTTAATAGATGATCAAGCCCGGTCTTAATAGAAGACCAACTTGAGGCTTAATAGAAGGCTAATTTCAACTCTCTGCCGAGAGAAAAAAATTTTGCTGGGCAGAGAGTTAAAATTGAATAATCCAACATGCTTCAAAATATGAAAAAAATCTTTGTAATAATAGCCGTCTGCTTAATGGTAGGTGCAGGGTTCTACCTTTGTTCGAAAATAGATGTAAGCAGCACCAACAAAGACAGCGAAAGAGTGTGGACATGGGCTGCAGACTCGTCTGCTTGGTATCAAGCTGGCAGCGAACCTAGCAACGATAAAATAGATGTGCTCTACATCACTTCGACCGAAGTTATCTCCGCATTCGATGACGAGGGAAAAGAGGTGGCTCGTGCCACGCTTTGCAAAGCCGACCGCGATAACTTCGAGGCAGAGATGAGATGGGTGGAAAATAATATGTTTTTCGATGACTTTAACTTTGTTGCCCCCTTCTACCACCAGCTGACATTTAATTCGCTCCACAAGTGTTCGCATGATTCGCTCACATCTTTATATAAAGAGGTGCAGAGTGAGATTTTCGAGCTATTCGATTATTATATGGAACACATCAACCACAATCGGCCATTCATTTTGGCAGGATTCAGTCAAGGCGGAATGATTACGCTCGATTTGCTTCGACACATGACCGAAGAACAATACCAACGCATGGTTGCAACCTACACAATCGGTTACAAAGTGACTGAAAAAGATCTGCAGCACCCTCACATCAAGGCTGCAAAGGGTGAAACTGACCGAGGCGTTGTGGTTTCGTTCAACTCTGTGCAATCGATCGATGCAATATGGGACATGGTTTCAAAAGGAGCTGCTACCTGCATCAATCCAGTCAACTGGATGACGGATGCTACACCAGCCTCTTTTATCGACCAAAGAGCAGGAATTAGCAATACAGTTCATGTTGACACAACACACAACGTGCTATTGGTAGAAAGCGAAAAACCAGAATATTATGAGGAACAAATGAAGAAAATTGGTTTCTTTGGCGAAGCTGGCGTAAGCAACAAAAACCTTCACCGTTGGGATTTGCTTTTCTATGGCAAACAGATTCACGACAATGCTCTCAAAAGAGCTCGAAACTAAAACAAAGAGAAGTTTTCGCATAAAACAAAAGTTCCCTAACTGGAAAAATCCAATTAGGGAACTTTTTTTCGGGTGCCTAGTGGGGCTCGAACCCACGACATTCAGAACCACAATCTGACGCTCTA
>JAUNCV010000101.1 GCA_030526445.1 Bacteroidales bacterium
CGGTCTTTAGTAATGATCGATGCCGGCCTTAAGTTAAGCCTCCGGGAAGGGTTAAGTAGCGGCTCTCTGGAAGGGTCTCTTTTTTTTCCTCGCGAGGAAAAAAAATTTTGCTCGGCAGAAACACGAAATCGGTAGCAAAATGAACTTAAGAGATTCCAGATATCATCCCGATACTTTCCCGATACATTCCCGAAGGATCATCGAGAAAACTGAAATAGCAAAATGACAGCAACTCATGGCGAGCGGCCGTCATTTTGCTATTTTATATTACAAGCCTACAAAATAGGATTTCAATGCTTCAACATACTGCTGCATGGCCAGTCGGCCCGCCTCTTCCATACGGCAAATGGTGCGAGGCTTTTTGCCCGACTCATCTTTATAGGTAGAGATGTAGCCTGCCGAAGAGAGCTTATCGATCTGCACAGAGAGGTTACCCGCTGTCGATTCGGTTTTCTCCTTCAGATAGACAAAGTCGGCCTCTTCGACACCCAGCAGTATGGACATGATAGCCAAGCGAAGCTGACTGTGGAGCAAAGGATCGAGTTCTTGCATAGGCTCACTTTTTTGACTTTCGGTTCAAGATATGACCAGGGATGATGAGAGTCACAACAGCACAAATTACCAACATAGCAGGCCAATGAGCTGCAATACTTGTACCTCCATGTATGCACAAATAATTGAGGAATGACCCACCAAAGCCAATGCCAAAACCTCCACACAACATCAACGCTTTCTCCTTCAGAACAACGCCAGTACAGAATGTGCCAATGCCAGGCAAAAGAAGTCCTAGCAGAAGCATGCCTGCCCAACATTCAGCGTGTTCCCAGTTCCAGAAACAGAAAAAGCCATAGGATGCAAACAGAACGAAGAAACAGGTCCAGATGATAGCAATGCTCTTCGAAGCATAAGTGGCTGGCATGTTCTGGTACTTTTTGCAGCGACGACCCACAATGGCAAAAGCCACAAGCCCTAATGCTCCCATCAGCCAATACAGCCAATCATGACCAGCACCACCAAACACCACCATGGCCCAAGTGGCTAATGAGCAAAAAAAGCAAAGATAGCCCCACATGAGAAACAATTCTCCCGAACCAATGGCCGAGTCTTTCTTAGTCTGCTGTATCATCTGCGAGATGAGCTCAAGGCTCTCCTTTTCGCTCAATTTTCTTTCTTCCATTTCTGATTGATTTTTCGACACATATAATAAAATATGTATCTGTTTGAACACTTAGTTTATTTTATAAACCATCGGTGGAAAAGAAAAAGCAAGGAGGACGCGCCACTCACTTGCTCAAGCCGGCAAAACTCTTTCCAGACAACGATTTACGGGTGCAAAAGTATCATAGTTTATTTTATAAACCAAGTTTTACTTCTCTTTTATGGCATTTTAACCTCAGATTGTCTCTTTTTGCCAATTTCAGATGGCAATATCTAATAGTTCGATGCTCAATAATCCTTTAGCCCAACCGAATACAGCATTATCAGGCGATGCAGCGGATCGGTAAGCGAGTATGAGCCTGCGGTTTGGGTTATCAATCCAAACTCCATCATTCGCTTGAGCGCCGACTGCACTACACTGGTCGATGCCAGAGCGTGTTTCTTGATGAATGCAGTGCTGAGCACCTTTTGGGCACGCCCCTCGCGAGCGATGGCCGAAAGTACCTCTTTCTGACGCTCTGTAAGCGAACCCAACTGCTTGCGAAAACTTTCATTGCTTTCCTCAATCATCTCGTTCAATGTATGTTCGAGCAAATCTTTGCCACAGGTTTCTCCAGGTTCGCAGTTGATGAATGCTTCGTGCATCAGTTTTTGCAAGTAGTAGGTTGAGCCCTCTAAGACTTCATAGTAGCGATGAAGTTCTTGGGTATCCAGGTCTTTTTTATATGCCTTAAACCAATGTTGGGCGAAATCACAATATACATCGGGAGCAATTGGGTCCAGCGTCATTATGTTTGCACTATTATAAAAAGGACGAGCCTTGGACGCAAACATTTCGAGCAGCAGATGACGCTCGCTGCCCGAGAAGATGAAGTTGGCATTGCGCATGTGCTGTATATGCCCGCGCAGCATCGCCTCTATTTCTCCGTTTTTGTTTTCGGGATAATTACTAACTTGCTGAAATTCATCGAAACAAATCAAACAAGGCTTATCGGCCTGCTCTAACCAGGAGAAGATTTCGGACAAGGTGAAATCGGGTGCCGACAACCGACCCACTTCGACCGTAAAAGTGGGCATACCAGAGAGTGCATCGAACCCGAATGTGCCGGCTAACGATTTTAGCGCCTGTACCAATGAAAGAGCGGCTTTCTGGCTTTGCGACTTCATAGTATTGAAAACTTCAAGACCAAAAGTATAAGTCAGTTCTCGCAGACTACTGGTGTGCAGCAAGTCAATATAGAACAGGTAGTACTGCCCTTCTATCTCTGACTGCTTATAACAATGTTTTACTAACCTTGACTTACCCATACGGCGAGGCGATATCAAGACCACATTCCCTTCGTTCGTAATGGTCTTTACCAACTGCCTGGTTTCTGCAACTCGGTCGCAAAAATACTCAGTGGGAATGTCTCCAATCACAACAAATGGATTTTTTAGGGCAGTTGTCATAATGCGTTACTATTTGATTTACAGCGCAAAGATATATCTTTGAAGATAATTATGCAAATTGAATTATGCAAATCGCATAATAAATACTGAATAATTATAGGGTTTGATAGGCTTATATTTCATTTGTGATAAGTAAACACTTGATCAAAACGTTGAACAAAGGCTTACGCAATTTCCTCAAATTATAGAATGTCCGTTTTTTACAACTACATTAAGAAAATTCTTTGTTTCTTTGCAGCGTAAAAAAGAAAACAGATTTATAACCAATCAATCACAATACATAATCTTTATATACAGAAAACCCACAGTCGAGACAATTCGGCTGTGGGTTATTTTATGTTCAAAAAAGTTGATTACTTCTTGATAGCGCAGCTCTTGCACTGGGTGAGCTCGCCACGGAAACGCTTCTCGACGAGATGGCGGAGGCGATCCTTGAGGGGCTCGATACGGATTTCGTCGATGACATCGTCCATAAAGGCGAACATGAGGAGCATGCGGGCTTCGGCCTCAGGGATGCCACGAGTGCGCATATAGAAGAGTGCCTGCTGGTCGAGCTGACCGGTGGTGGCGCCATGCGAGCACTTCACATCGTCGGCATAAATCTCAAGCTCAGGACGAGCTACCATGCGAGTATCGGTCGAGAGACAGAGGTTGCGGCAGGTCTGGTGCGCATCGGTCTTGTCGGCACCCTGCTGCACCAGAATGCGGCCTACGAACGAACAGCGAGCCTTGTCATCGGCCACATACTTGAAGAACTCATGGCTCTGGCAGTTAGGCACTCGGTGGCGGATGTAGGTGAGATTATCGACCTTCTGCTCACCATCGGCAATGGCCAACCCAAAGAGATGGGTCTCTGCATGTTCGCCCTTGAGGTCAATGTAAACGCGATTGCGAGTGGTGCCACTCTGCAGTGCATACTGACCGATGGCTGCATTCGAGCCCTCTTGCTGCTCAACATAAACGGTGCTGAGACGCGATACCTTCTCGTTGTGCTCTTCGAGCGCATAGAAGTCGAAGGTAGCGTTGCGGCCCACGAAGATCTCAGTGGTCTGCAGGCTCAGGAGACGAACATCGGCCAAGTCGCTGGCATGGTCGCACACCAAAAGGCTAGCCTTGGCCTCGTCTTCGATAATGATGAGAAGGCGCTGAACAGCCATCTGATCATCCACGGCACGAAGCAACGAAATGAGCTGCAAAGGCTTCTCAACCTGCACACCCTTAGGCACATAGAGCACAAATCCGTCCTGACAGAGGAGCGTGTTGAGTGCAGCCTCTCCCAGCGGACGATGAGCAGTGACATTGGTCTTCTCGGCACGAATATCGTATTGTGCCTCCTGATTCAGGGCCAAACGACTGTAGTATTGCTCAATGAGTTCAGGATGCTCGGTGGCAAACTGGCGCAAACTGCCGGCAAAGTAATTGCTGGCCGAAGAATGCGGATGCGAAGACACAGGCTCAACATACTGCTCATTGACCAGAAAGTGCAGATTGGTGCTCAACTCGGGCACAGAGCAAGTGAAGAGGTCCTCTTTGCGGGTAGGAACCTCATAGCGAGCCAGATTAAGTGCATAGTCGAAGGCAAGAACCTCTTCAGGGTCAACCTGCGTGAAGTCTTTCGGACGCTGCAAGCCTTCGCGCTCAAGCACCTCGGCCGCCTGCTCACGAAAAGCATTGAGCGCTGGTGCAGCATGGGCATCGATAAGCTCTCGCTGCTCGCGAAAAAGGTCTATATATTGCTGTTTTACAGACATTAACTTGTAACTTTTAGCCTTTAACTAATTAACCTTCCAACTCCTGTTTGATCCAGTCAAAGCCCTCGGCAAAGATCTTATCGCCCAACTCTGGGCCACCATGCTTCACGATGCGGCCTTTATACACAATGTGTACAAACTGAGGCTGCACATACTCGAGAAGTTTCTGGTAGTGAGTGATGACGATGCTTGAACGCTCGGCACTCTTGAGGCGGTTTACGCCATCAGACACGATGCGGAGAGCATCGACATCAAGGCCCGAGTCGGTCTCATCAAGGATAGAGAGAGTTGGTTCGAGCATAGCCATCTGGAAGATCTCGTTGCGTTTCTTCTCGCCACCCGAGAAACCTTCGTTGACCGAACGGTTGGCCAGCTTGTTATCGAGCTGCACCACGGCACGCTTTTCGCGCATCAGCTTGAGGAACTCGGTAGCAGTGAGTGCTGGCTTGCCCTGATATTCGCGCTGAGCATTGACAGCAGCACGCATAAAGTTGACCATGCTCACACCAGGAATCTCGACCGGATACTGGAATGAGAGGAAAAGACCCTCCCAGGCACGCTGTTCAGGCTTCATGGCCAAAAGGTCTTTGCCCTTGTAGAGAATCTGGCCCTCGGTAACCTCATAGGCAGGATTGCCGGTGAGGATGGCGCTCAAGGTGCTCTTGCCAGCACCATTAGGACCCATCACGGCATGCACCTCGCCCTCATTGATGGTGAGGTCAATGCCACGTAATATTTCTTTACCATCCGCTACCACACGGGCATGGAGGTTCTTAATTTCAAGTAAAACTGCCATATTTTTAGCCTACTGAATTTTCGATTGAAAGACTTAACAATTTCTGTGCCTCGACGGCAAACTCCATTGGGAGCTTTGAAACCACCTCTTTGGCATAACCGCCCACGATGAGTGAAACGGCATCCTCCTCCTTGATGCCTCGCTGCTGGCAATAGAAGAGCTGCTGTTCGTTGATCTTTGAGGTGGTAGCCTCATGCTCAACGATGGCTGTAGGGTTCTGGATGTCCATGATAGGGAAAGTGTGGGCACCACAAGTGCTGCTCAGGAGGAGCGAATCGCACTGGGTGAAGTTACGCACACCATCGGCACCAGGAAGAACCTTAACCATGCCTCGGTAAGAATTTTGCGAATGGCCGGCCGAAATGCCCTTTGAGATGATGCGGCTCTTGGTGTTCTTGCCAATGTGAATCATCTTGGTGCCGGTGTCGGCCTCCTGATAATTGTTGGTCACAGCCACACTATAGAACTCGCCCTGACTGCCTTCGCCCTTGAGCACACAGCTTGGATACTTCCAAGTGATGGCCGAACCGGTCTCGACCTGTGTCCACGAAATCTTTGAGAAATCGCCGGCACAGAGGGCACGCTTGGTCACAAGGTTATAAACACCGCCCTTACCATTCTTATCGCCTGGATACCAGTTCTGTACGGTAGAATATTTCACCTCGGCACGATCGTGGATAAAGATTTCGACCACAGCAGCATGAAGCTGATTTTCATCGCGCATTGGGGCTGTACAGCCTTCAAGATAAGAGACATATGCCTCCTCATCGGCAATAATCAGGGTTCGCTCGAACTGACCCGTACCGCTCGAGTTGATGCGGAAATAGGAAGCCAGCTCCATTGGGCAACGCACGCCCTTGGGGATATAAACGAACGAGCCATCGGAGAAAACAGCCGAATTGAGAGCTGAATAATAGTTATCGCGCACAGGAACCACTTTGCCCAAGTACTGACGAACGAGGTCTGGATACTCGCGCACAGCCTCGCCAAACGAGCAGAAGATGATGCCAAGTTCGGCCAGTTTGTCACGATAGGTGGTCTTCTGGCTCTCTGAATCGACAATAGCATCGACCGCCATATTGCTGGCGCCATCGAGCGGAGTACCACCGCCATTGAGCAGCATTTCACGCTCATGCAGCGGAATACCCAACTTATCAAAAGTCTTGAGAATCTCTGGATCGACCTCTTTGTTTTCGGTCTTCTTTTTAGGAGCGGCATAGAAAGAGATTGAGTCATAATCGACCGGATCGACCTTGACATGGCCCCATTCGGGCAACGACTGCTCCTTCCACCACTTGTAGGCATCGAGACGGAACTCGAGCATCCACTCAGGTTCTCCCTTTTTGGCCGAAATGAGGCGAATCACCTCTTCGTTCAAGCCGGTAGGGATGATTTCTGTATCAATATCTGTAGTGAATCCGTACTTGTAGTCGCCTGTGGTGACCTGCTTAAGTACATCTTCAGAATGATTTTCGTTACTCATTGTTCTATTTAAAATGTGCGCAAAGATAGCATTTTATCTTGAAATTACCAAATTAAGCAACAATGTTTTGTGTTTTTGAGGGTGAAAGAAAACTTTTTCACTGGGCCTTTTGCCTCTCGGCAAGCCATTCAGAGGGCTTCATGCCCGTTTTTTTCTGGAAATTTCGGTAAAAAGCCTGCTCGGTTGAGTAGCCAGACTCGCGTGCAACGATATACATTTTGCACTCGGCAGTGGCGAGCATCAGTCGTTTGGCATGCTCTACACGAAGGTCATTGACATACTCTGAAAAGTTACAATTATGATGGTGATTGATGTGGGCCGACAGGTAGGTTCGGCAAACCTGCACACGCAGCGCAACATCGTTAATCTTCAGGTTTTTGGTCAAATAATATTGCTCTTTGACCATGAGTGTGAAAAGCTTTTGCTCAAGCTCTTCAGAGGGAAGTTCAATGTCTTCGGTCTGGGCATCGGCCTCATCGCCCTCCTTGATATCGGCCACAAACTCCTCGATAGTAAACTTTCGGTTATAGCCAATATAACCCAAGGCGAACTGAAGCGCGGAGAACGAAAGCGAAATGAAAAGCAGCAGCCAATCGCTCTGAGCAAAGAAACGGCGGCCCAGGACATTGGCCACGAAAGCCCAAATGGAGATGACCACAATAGCTATGAGCAGATGCTTGACAGCTGTGGTATCGCGCCCCACGGTGTCGGCATAGACATGCGCCAGCTTGTGATCGAACTGCTGCAGTTTGCGAATGCCGAAATAGGCGGTGCAAACAATCTGAAGGGCAAAGAAGACTTTCTGAATCTCGTCATAGTAGCCCTCGGGACTGAACAGGCGGCCAGCTGCAATCAAGATACCTGGCAGAAGCAGGCAGAATGGGTGCCACCACTTTTGCGGCTGCGAAGTGATGAGGCAGATATAAATATAGTATATAGGATAGGCTGAGAGGGAACAGAATGTCCACAAACACTCGAGCGAATGCGGCA
>JAUNCV010000102.1 GCA_030526445.1 Bacteroidales bacterium
ATCTTGATGTTCTCAACCGGACCAAAGACCGTGCCGAGCTTGTGGCCATAGTAGCTCATGAGCGAACAGCTGTCAATGAAGTCGGTCTTTCCCTCCTGCTGTGAGCGCAAATGGGCATCGAGCAACTCGTCGAGGTAGAAACTCTGAGGCGCACGGGCAATGAGCGTGTTGGCGCGGGTCGGGATCTCGAGCGAACCATCGGCCTGATTGACGATGACAGTCTCAGTGGCAGGCACACAGGTGATGCAACTGCCCACTTCGCGCACCTTGGCAATATTGTCGGTGATGGTCTCTTCGGTAATGAGCGGACGCACGCCATCGTGCACCAGCACAATAGCCTTTTCATTGCCCGCCGCCTCTTTAGCAGCCTGCAGACCCAGGAAGATGGACTCCTGACCGCTCTTGCCACCAGGAATGATGCGCACCACCTTGGTAATCTCGAACTTGCGAATCATTTTTTCGAGGAAAGGAATCCACTCCTTGATGCACGACACCACGATGGCATCGATCTCCGGGTGATTGTCGAAAAGCTCGAGCGTATAGATAATGATGGGCTTGCCATTGAGCTCGAGGAACTGCTTGGGGCGAGACTTGGTGTGCATGCGCGAACCAGAGCCACCGGCAAAAATAACGGCTATATTCATGAGTATAAAGTTGTTTTATTGTTTTAGGCTATCAATAAGGTTTGAGAACATATCACGAAGAGGCACCTGTGCCCTCCAGCCAAGATGCTCAAGACGTGCGGTGGAGAGATTGAGGTGCGTGTCGGGCGGATAGGGTGCCAACGGATCAATCTCGACCCTTACCTGAATAGCGGGATTAAACTCTCGCTGCAGCATATGGGCCATGTCGATGATAGAGATATAACTGTCAGGATGCGCTGCATTGTAGGCTTCGCCCTTTTCGCCCCTGAGCAGGATGTAGAGCAGGGCCGAAACAGCATCGGTGAGATAGAGATACTTGCGCGAAGAGCGACCCGAGGTCTTGAGCACAATGTCCTGACCCGACATCACGCTGCGGGCAAACTGAGCAAAGACACGATTGTCGGTAGCAGCGATGCCTGCACCAAAGGTCTGCACCAGACGGGCAATCTTGGCATCAACGCCATACTCGGCAGCATAGCTGTGACAAAGCGCCTCGGCCATGCGCTTGCCCATAGGGTAACTGCTGCGCACTGCCAGCGGATTGACATAGCCCTGATAGGTTTCGTCAATCACCTCATCGGTCAAGACCTGACCATAGACCTCCATGCTCGAGACATAGACCATCGAGGCACCGGTATGGCGGGCATACTCCAGGAGTGCCTGCGTGGGCTGCACAATGGCATTCATCACCTCGACAGGATGCTGCACCATATCGGCCGAAGCGGTAGGGCAAGCCAGGTGCACAATGTAATCGGCACGAAGGGTGGCATCATTGAGCCAGGCTTCGAGCTCCTGATGCGGCGGACAGTGCAGCACCAGGTTCAGCCCGTGAGCACTGTTGAGCTCGGCGAGGCAACGCACCAGGGTACGGCCTATCAAGCCACGGGCACCGGTGATGAGGATATGTTTATGACGCAAGGCATCGGCCAAAGCAAACTGCTCAGCAAAAGCCTGCGCATCAAGTTCTGTTCTGGGTATCATCGGGTTGTTATTTTTTTATCATTCGCTTCACCTTCTGAATCAGGCGTATGGTCTTGATATAGATAGGCAGCGTCTTGCGAACCAGCTCAAAGTCGGTCCAGTAAAGGTTGCGAAGATAGTCGTAGTGAATAGAATAATCGAACCAAACAGGACGCGGAACAAGCTGGCGGCCAGCCCAGGGAGAACGTTTATAACATTCTACCCAGCGGAGACAAACGGGGAGCTCAGGATTGAGCCAGGGCTTGGTGGTGGTGTAGTGCAGAATGGCGGGCTGCTCTTTGTGCTGACGCACATCGGCCATGCCCTCACCATCGATGGCCCAGAAGCGCTCTTCGCGCAGCAGGAACTCAACCTGCATGTTGTATGTTGAAGAAATGCGGCAGATGCGCCCACAGCACATCACGTTAAGCACATCCTGATCAAGCAGCGGGAACTGGTGCTCACGGGCACAAGCCACGCACTTTTCGGTCATGCCCTCCTGGCGCCACTGTTTGAGGTCAATGAGCAGTATGCCTGTGTTGATATAGAAATGCTCCAAGCCGAGCGGCAAAGACTCACGCAACCAACCGGAATAGGAAGAGAAATCAATAGCACCGCCAATGGTGGCGCCCTGAGAGGCAAGGTCTGTATTCCACAAACCGAGCAAGGGTCCCTGGCAAAGAATGTCGCAATCAAGATAGAGTACCTTTTCGACCGAAGTGGGCAAAAGATCGGCCAAAAAGATGCGCGAAAATGATGTTGTTGTGACTCTTGACAAGGCACTTACCACAAATTCGCTGAGCTTCTCTTCGGTCATGGTATAAAAAAGACACTCCTTGCCATGCTTCTCTGCGATCTGGCGCAAGACATCATAGGCCTCGAGCGAAGCCTTCTCTCCCACCGTTGCCACCACATGGAAAGTAATGGGCACATCGGGGTGCTGTTCGCACACCGAAAGCATGGCCACTCCTGTGGGCATCAGATAATTCTTATCGGTACAAAAAGCGATGTGCATCATAGATTCAGAAAGAATATTAATGAGAAGAATGGTTATTTAGAAAAAGATCTCTTGAGAGCGCCTAACTTCACTCTCATATAAGAGAAAAGAGCCTTCAGGATATTGGTTTCATAGGTTTCGAAGCCTGCACCCACCAAATCGCGGTAGAAGAGAGCCCAGCCATAACGGTGCCATTCGTAGAGGAGATATCTGAAGAACTGAATTTTCGAAATCCAGCGCATTCTGATCAGACAAGCCTTTGACACCTCCTGCTCAACAAGAGAA
Source organism: Bacteroidales bacterium (assembly GCA_030526445.1). Taxonomy (GTDB): domain Bacteria; phylum Bacteroidota; class Bacteroidia; order Bacteroidales; family UBA3663; genus Liminaster. Next base: position 2,887 of record JAUNCV010000102.1, read on the forward strand.
TAGCCGTGAGCATGAAGAATATCCAAAGCCTGGAACATACAGCTCAATGCCTGTTTCACCTCCTTCATGCTTCGCTTTGAGCCTAAAATAGAGGCATCATCGCGAACATAGCTATATACCAATGGCGGATAAACGCCCACCTTGCTGGTGGCAAGCAGCAGGTTGATGCTATAGAGCACATCCTCGCATAGGATGCAGGGAGCAAAGCGAACCTCGGAATGCTGCATCAGCAAGTCGCGGCGCACCATTTTACGCCAGGCCTCGAAACGATGCTGAATCAGATAATCACGATTTCGTAACGGCTGAATTTCGGTTCCCTGATAGCCATAGCTATCGTCAACGATCTTGCCATCGGTATAAAAGGTTTTGGTGCCCCAATAGACAAGGTCATAATCGGTTGTAGCGGCACTATCTAAAACACGATTCAACTCTTCGGTAAAGAAGATATCATCAACATCGGCAAAAATGATCCACTCACCCTGTGCCAAGCCGATAAGATGGTTTCGGCACTCGCCCAATGAGATTCTGCTTGGATGCAATATGACACGAGTACGCTCCCCCTCTAAGCTGGCGTATATTGACTGGCCGTTAGAGGAGTTATTACTTGCGTTGTCAAGGAGGAGGATCTCAATGTCATCGCGCTGTGGAATACTATCCAGCATGCGCTTAATCAATGAGACATCCAGGTTCCAGCAACAGAGAAGGAAAGAGTACTTAATCATGCATCAAGAAGATAATCACTGAACAAAAATTATTCCTGAATCAAGTATGAATTGCCATCGTTTGAATGGCGCTTGCGCTTCTCGGGTGGTGGTGGGGTCATATAGTCGCCATAGAGGCCCGAGAGGTATTCGTGCCACATTTTAGGCACTGGAATGGTGCGTGTGCCAAATGGCAGTCGGGGCAGTTCGCCCAATATAGACGAGGCTGGCTGCACTTCGCCCTTGCCATAGATGCCATTGACAAAGCAGGCATAGAACTTACACTCTTTGACCTGATGGCGTGTGGCAATAGCATAGACCTGCTTAACGCTTTCTATGGTGCGATAACGCATTCTGTAACGCAACACGCGCAAACTTCTGCGCCACTGCTTCAGCGACAATGGTTCGTTGTATCGCCACCAGATTAGGCCCTGGATAGAGGCTCGCATCTGCTCGAAATAGCCTACAGCCTCTTCCTTATTCTCACCGGGGCAGCCATCCTGTGGCAAAATATCGATATTGACCGGTATGCCCTCTGAGGGAATGTTACGACTCACCTCGCACTGTAGGGTGCCCGTCTTTCCAATCTTGGCAAAAGGGAGAGAATAGCCGGGCGTATCGTCAATGCTGAGCAGACAGAAACCCTCGGGAGTATGGGCACGGAACAACAGCAAGAAACGCTCGTACTCACTGCGCTCCATGCCAAGGTCGATATCATCGTCCCAAGGAATGATGCCCTGATGACGCACAGCACCGAGCAAGCTGCCACCTACCAAGAAGTAGTGCAGATTATGCTCGCGGCAGAAGTCATCGATCATATAAAGGATATCGTAGAGTATCTGCTGATGCTCTTCGAGGGTCAATGTCTTACGTTTCATTGTTTATTTTGTTGTGGAGTTGGATAAAAGCGCTCTACCAAATGCAGTAAAGCAATGACAAGATGAATCACCCTTCGGTTGAATCGGCGCAGAGGCAACAAGCGGCGCAACTCAACAATATCTGGACAATAGATATCTACTGCCGTATTGTCCATCAGATAGATGCAGTCTTGCTGCAAGCACGCTGGCATCACCTCTTTGATAAGTCTGACTTTCTCTGCTCTTTTCAATTCCAGCTGAGCAGAGCTGATGCCCGTTGCCTCAAAACAGCATATCGGAATATCAATCATCTCAAATTGACAGTTTTTAAGCAAACATTCTATCAAGTGTTTCGAATCGGACATGATTTTATAACTCTCATCATAGCTCTCCTCGCTGAGAAGTTCGCGCTTGATGAAGCATCGCTGATGATTAAAGCCAAAGCCAAGTATATAGGAGATATTCACCTGATCAGGAGCAGCGATGAAAACACGACCATTGGCATCGTATCTGTAATGTGATCCATACACCACATCGGCCTCATACTCCTTCCCTTCAAAAACCCGCTGCAGGGTATCGGGCTCACAGAAGTAGTCGCCCGCATTCATGAAGTTAAGATACTGGCCCTGAGCATGGGCAATGCCTTTATTCATGGCGTTATACACGCCTTTATCCTTCTCACTGCACCACCAAGTGATATTCGAGTCTGGAAGAGCGGCGGTCTCTTCGATGAGTTCGCGACTGCCATCGGTGCTGCCGCCATCGACAATGATCCACTCGAACTGGCGCCACGTCTGTGACAGGATGCTATTGATGGTGCGACGCAGGCCTTCAATATTATTATAGTTAATAGTAATAATAGAGAGTTGCATCTCTTAATTGCTGTTATTTACTTATGCGATTTATGATTCGTTGGATAAAATGACCGAGGAAGCGCTTACGGCCATGGAGACGTATGCGACAAAGGGTCCAGGGTTTCCACGCTGCAAAGCGATTAGGGTAGATGATAAAACGCTCGCGGTCGTAGGTGCATACCTGCATCTGACGCTTGGAGATGTGCAGATAGGAGATCTCTTCGCGAACAATCTGCTTTTCGTGCAGATAATGGCGATACAGATGACCTTGCTCAAAACTATAGACCAGATGATTGCTCTTCTCGGGGAAGTTGATGCAAAGGAAATGGTTGAAGCGCCAAGGCGGCATGATGTTATCGAAATCTACGGCACCATATTGGGCAACACCGAGATGAGAGAGCAAGGGTTCGAGACCTCCCTCTTCGTCATAATAATGGCTCATGGGCGAAGAGAAACACTCCTGCCATGTGGCCACTTGCTTGCCCTCCATATTGTTGCGGCAAGGGGTGCCTGCCACTTCGTTGACCAATTCGTAGATATGATGCCAGGGAGCCTCGTTGCGGATAAAAGAAAGGTGTCCGCAAGGGAAGATTCTGACCCATTGGTTGTCAGCATTCTCAGGAATGAACTTACAGATATCGCCCCAGATGGTGTCAATGTCATAGAAGCCCCAATAGGCATAACCCTCGAAAAGATGAGAGAAGATATGACCATAGGCTGTCTTGAAGTCGCAAAGCTTGTAGGGACGGTCAACACTGACCTTGAGCTCTGGGAATTTCTGCTGAACAAGCGTCCTAACCTCTTCGAACGACATCATAACGACGTGCACATTCTCAGGCACATCATACCCCTCGGTGGAGATATCGGTCACCAAGAAGAATGTAATTGCCTGGTTGTAGCGACACGAGTTGAGCCACAACTGGAAATAGCTGGGCCACTGCCCGAAGTAGCAGCAGAGGGCAGAATATTGGGTGTTTGAACTATTCATTGGAGAACAAGGTTTAATCTTGAGAAACGGTTTCAAAAAGGCAAGGCATACAGCGGAATATTGACCAGCCATTCCTCCTGACTATAGGCATTCATCGAGATGCGATAAGCTAACTTTGCATTGTTCTCGATCACAAACTGGCGCAAACTTTTTGCCTTGACATTGGTTTCTGCCTTAACCTCGATGGGAATAACCTGTTCGTCTTGTTGCAGCAGGAAATCGACCTCCTGCGTGCTCTTGGGCTTTGAAAAATAAAAAAGCTCATGATGCAGCACTAACTGCTGCAGGACATATTGCTCGGTCATAGCTCCCTTGAATTCGGTAAAGATGGCATTGCCATTGATAACAGTTACCGAGTCCAGACCTGCCATTGCTCCGAGTAACCCAACGTCCAGACAATAAATCTTGAAAGCGCTCCTATCCTCATAGCTGCGCAAAGGCAAGCGAGGTGCCTTAACAGCGTAGATGCGATGTATCAGGCCTCCATCAATGAGCCATTGCAGAGCAATCTCATATTCCCTGGCACGAGCCCCCTCCTTCACAAGCCCGTAGATGAACTTTCTGTTCTCTTTGCTCAACTGTGAGGGCAACGAAAGCCATAGATCGCGTATGCGAGGTGCGATATCAGCAGGTGCATGCTTTGAGAAATCACGCTCATAGCTGTTAAGTATTTCCTGTTGTATCTGACGCACCTCCTGCCAGTCATGATACAGACTGAAACTCAACACAGCCTCGGGCATGCCTCCCACATAATAATATTGCTTCAGCAACTCAATGAGTCGCGGTGAAAACACCATGATATTTGCCCAATCATTGTTTTTGAGCATGTGGGTTAGCCCCTCCTCGCCCATTGCCATAAGAAACTCACGGAAGGACATGGGAGCTAATTTATAGAATTGCACTTTGCCCACTGGAAAAGAAACCTGCTTATGCAGCTCGATACCCAACAAAGAGCCGGCAACAACCACATGAAGCTGCGGGGCATTCTCATAGAAATACTTCAGGGCAGTAATGCCATGTTTTGCCTCCTGAATCTCATCGAGAAATATCAGTACTCCCTCTTCTGTGCAGTTGATGTGTGTGGCTGCACTGATAGCGGTGGTGATGCGATTGATATCATAATCCACCTCAAACAGATTGCGCAGGAAAACGCTCTCCTCGAAGTTGACATAAGCCACCGCCTTATAATACTTCCGGCCAAACTCCTTTACAAGCCAGGTTTTACCCACCTGTCTTGCTCCTTCAACAATAAGAGGTTTACGCCGGTGGCTCTCTTTCCACCTAAGAAGATCTGCAATAGCTATTCTAT
>JAUNCV010000103.1 GCA_030526445.1 Bacteroidales bacterium
TGTTCTTGCGTCCCTTCGAGGTGCTCTTCACCTGCTTTAGGCGAATAACATGGGTCGATGCCTTTCGCAGCACAGCCACTTCGCTTGGCAGAGCTCCGATGATGTTGAGCAAAGCTTCAGTCGAAAGGGGAGGGAACACCTCGTCCTTCGTATCGACGCGGTCGTGAATACTGATGATGCGGATCACCTTGATGCGACACAGTTCGAGGAAGGCCGATAGCTCACGCACACCACGTAGGGCGTTGCTGAATTTGCTCAGGACGAGAATGTCACCTCGCTCCAGAGTCATGAGCAACTGCTTCCAGTCCGGACGCAGCTTCTCGTTACTGGTCTTTTCTTCGACGATACGGACGCAGCCGAAGTCTTGCATCCATTTCTGGTCGGCATCGTGAGCATCATAGCCCTCTGCCAGGTAGATGTATCCTACTTTTGCCATGGTTATTGTCACTAGATTCGTACTCATGCACGCAGATGTGCGCGCGATTTTCGGGGACAAAGATACGTATTTTTCTCCGAATAATTATCATACTCGACCGACATTAACATTATTTTGTGCAAAATAGTTCGAAATTGCTATCTCTGCCGAGTATGATTTGCATTATTTATTGATGTCTGATTTGTAAAAATGGTTAAATCGGCTTTCAAAGTGTTTCAAACTCGCAAATAATACGTATCTTTGCAGCGCAAAACCGATGATAAAAGGTTCGCAATCAAATATTACAAACAGTTTTAATGAGTGGACAATCCACCAGACAAATGAATGGATAAAATATCGTATAACATACTTGTATGGTTAAAATATCATACTCGTAAAACCGCAGTTCTGTTGTGCAGTCTGTTGTTCAGTATCGTACTGGTTTCTTGTGCCAGTGGCAAATATGATTTTGACTTCGCCAACTCGTCCGAAGCACTCGGTTGCTACCAGCAATTCTCAGCCGATCTTCAGGACAAGAGCAAAGTGACCTCAAAGGAGGCTGCCAGCATCATCAAGGAATGGCATGAGGTGCGCGATACCGTGCTTGCCTACCTGCAGACCGATTCGGCCTACTATGCTCATGCCTGGTTGCCTGCCCGCTATTCCCGAACAGACGATTCGGTCAAGACGCAGATTATCAACCTCGTACTTGCGCAGAACTATTCATTGAAGGATGTGGCCATCATCAAACGCGGTTCCTCCCTCTTCGCCGATGAAGAGGAGGTGAAGACCACCGTCCGGGAGGTTTATCCTTTCTTTTCAAGGCTCGACAGTATCGCCACATACGAGACCGACAAGCACTCCATCCTCTCTATGTACCGTAGTTTCCTGCGTCTCACACAGAGCAATGGCTTCAATACCACCGACGATCTTGCCGCCTTCATTCAGCACGAAGACCGCATCTTCCGCACCTTCCTGCTTCACTTCGGAGAGTTTCAGGGCGAAGACCTTACGGATGTGACACAGATTACCGAGTCACTCTGCAAGAGCATCTTCCAGTCGGCCACACAAGGCAAGCTCGACAGCAAGACCACATTATTATACATGAGCATGCGAAGCAACCGCCGCATCCTTCAGAATGCCGAGGTCTGCATCGGAGAGTTCAAGAGCCGGCGCAAGATGGAGCCCGCTCTTCAGAACGCCTACTACTGGATCTGCCTGCAGCCTTTTATCACTATCGATCCTCTGGGCATGACGCTCCTCACCGAAGCGCAGTTCGAACATGTCTGCAGCGTAGCCGACGAACTTCAACGGCTCGACAAATCGGGCAGGACAGGAGCCGATGCCGGACGTCTCCCGCAGATGGTCAACCTTCTGCTCAAACTCTACCTCACTTCGCAGTAACAGGCGCAAGCGTTACTTCATAGAAACTATTTTAATCAGCATAAATACAAAACTTTATCATATTATGTTCGACAAACAGATTGAAGATTTCATCGAGCTCTCAGCCGACCTCATTCCAGGTGTATTCGAGAAGACCTCCCTCGGCAAATGCGAGGTGCACGACTACTATGCCGTCATCGAGTTCAAACTCGACGAGAAGCTCGCCTCAGAGGACATTCTCGACATGCTGGAGGATAACATGGAGATGACTATTCTTTACGCCCACCACGCTTCGCGCAGCACCGATGCCGGCGTCACAGTTTGTGCTTTCTCCGACCATTCGTTCAACGACAACTTCGCCATCCATGCCACCACCGGTGTCGATGGTCTTGTCCAGACCGTCATGGCCACACTCTTCTTTTCGGTCGATGTGATGATGGAGCACTTGCGCGATGACCTTGTCCAGCATAGCCAGACAGGCTCCTTCGATTATGCAATGGACGAAGCCGAGCTCATGGCCATCTTCTGCTGAACCCTCCACAATGCATAGTACGCACCGATGGATAACGTCCTTTTGACCAACATTGTGGAGACCATCAATGAGCATCAGAGCTGGATCAGCGCCACCATCGAGGAACACCCCGAGCCCTACCACATCAGGCGTGGCGGGAGTGAGCGGCTCATCCTGGGCCGTGCCATCCATCTGACTGCCTATCGTGACCAGGGCAACTACACCAAGGGGCAGAAGTGGATCATCCACGAGTATCTGCTCAATCAGAGTGTCCGCAAGCTCAGGGCGTTCGATCCCATCTTCGCCCATCACTTTGCCAAGCGCAAACTCACGCTCAAAGAGATAGAGCGCGTCATCGCAGATAGCTCAGGTGGCTTTGCCAAACTCGACCTCTGTCCCTATGGCTACTGGTAAGCCAGGCCTTCACGTTTCACGTTTTTTCAACAGTATTCAACTCACGCAACACCCAAATTATAGCAATATGATTCTTACAATTCTCAACCTCATTATCGTCAGCACACTCCTCTGGGTGCCACTCTTCTTCTATGGCCGAAAGACCAAACGGATGATCGACTTTTATTTCCGCATGGGGTGCAGTCCCAACTTCCGTAAGTTGTTCGGCTACGTCCTTGCCTTCATGGTACTGGTATTCCATGCCACATACCCTGGCATCGTCAAAGGAGACTTCGGCACCTTCGTGTCATCTGCCTTCGCTTTCAGTCTCATCTGTCCTCGCTGGACAGTCGGTCTCCTCGAAGGCATCCGTGGCTCCCGATTCGTCGTGGCATTTCTCGCCGTCATGGCGGTGGCTATGCTTATGGCGCCCGGCATGTACAGCCTTGGCATCACCCTGTGCTTCGTTCTGGTGGCATCTATCTTCTATCCTTCGCCCAAGATGGCCGAATACATAGATGGCAGCCCTTACCATCAGAGCTTCGACGAGATGGCGCGAGATGTGGTTAAACATTACTTTGCCTGAACTGGACAACGATCCATGTTTAACCCGCCCTTCCACAGGAGGGGCACATCTAAAGTATCAATCAAAAATGCAAATTGAAACCAATGACAAAATCATTCATGCATGCACGAGCAGCCGTCCATTGCTCGACATGCTCTGCCCCAAACGTAGTGGCAGATACACCAAGCTCGAAGCCTACATAGATCTGCTGGACAGAATGCAGACCGAAGCAGGCGTCGATACGCACACCGGCGAGGTGGTCAAAGTTGGCCGTGGCGAGTTTGCCGTAACCATCACCGAACTCTCCGAGAAATGGAATTGGCATCGTGCCACAGTCCGCAGCTTCCTCGATGACCTCGTGGCGCTTGGCGAAATCCGACGTGAACTTCAGAAACATTGCTACAGGGTAGCCATGGTGGGACAGCAGCGAGTGTCCATCCCGGTAGATACTCCCGAAGATGCTCTTGACCTCTGTCTTGTACTCTTCGCCCGCCGCCAACCCCAGCAGAGTGACCTCCAGGTTCTCCTTCCTTATGCAGAACAATACTGCCACTTGGCAGCCGAAGCATCGGATGGGACTGAGGCGGAAGAGAGTGGACACGACCACCTCATTCACCTCGTACACTCACTTGTGGTTTCCTCTTTCGCGGCCATCAGTCATATTGACCGAGTGGTGCTCGACCCCGATGTGAAATCGGCCATGCTTGCTACCTTGCACCAAGGAACACCCTGGTCCTTCACCAAATGGCTGCAGGCGTCTGCCTTGCTCGCCACTTCCGTTGCCCATCGTGTTAAGCCCGAACTCGACAACGAGAAGCACCCGCTCTTCACCGAGCGCGATCTTCCTTTGTTGCGCCGACTCCACAACTGGTACGTGGCGCAGGCTTCGGCCATCGGAAAGGCGCAGGGCGAGTCTTCCGACGTGAACGTCAAATCTGAAAACCGTTTGTCTTAACCCAAGTATTAACCAAGCACCTCAATACCTCTCGGCACTTCTTCATTTTTTCTCATAAGCTCCGGGCAAGCCTGCACGTTGTGGCACGTATCAGAACGCAAGGGCTTGCCCTTTCTCGGTAATGCGCTTGCGCGTTATCCACTTGAAAGAAGGGAGGGGGAGCCTAATACCCCATATTGCCAAAGCAAATGGGTGGAGTGTCCATCTGGGCAGCAAGCTGGGACAGAGTGCGAGGTGGATAAAAGTAAGAATCAAAGATTATGGGAAAGACAGCAAAACAGGTTATAGACTTTCGTCCGTCGAAAGGCTTTGCTTCCGAGACTAGTAATGAGATACAGCGAAAGCGCTCGCAGAAGGCTGCCGAGTATGCCCAGAAAGTGGGCAACTACGACTTCACACGTGAGCACCTGAACTTCGAGATCGTGAAAGGAGGGAAGATACAGCCCATCGACAAAAGTCGTAGTATTCCGCAGCGAATGCGTGAGAACCTGCAGTCGCGAGGCATCAAGGATCCGAACGAAGGATTGTCCGAACCTCAGTACCGCACAGTCGTCAACTTCATCCTTGGCGGCTCACGCGAACGTATGCATGAAATCGCCTTTGGCAGTCAGCAGGTCAATCTGAAAGATGGTGCCGATAATTCGCACATACGCTTGTCCGATGATTTTCATAAATGGGCGCTGGACATGTACCGCTTCATGGCCGACAAGTATGGCGAGGAGAATATCGTCTCGTGTGTGGCACATGTGGACGAACTCAACCCTCATCTGCACATCACCCTTTTGCCTATCGATGAGCGCAACCGCTTTGCCTACAAGAAGATCTTTGCGGGCAAGGATAAGTATGAGTTCCGTGCCAGGACATTAGCCCTTCACGATGAGCTCGCTGTGGTCAATGCCAAGTGGGGACTGGGACGTGGTGATGACATACGTCAGACGGGTGCCAAGCACCGGACAACGGAGGAGTATCGCCGAGAGCTCAGCGCCGAGTGTACTTCACTCGAACAGCAGCTGGACAGCGACCGACTTACGTTGAATCAGTTACGCAAGGAGATTATCCAGGCAGAGACACGAGTCAAGGGACTCACCACCATGGTGAACAAACTCGAAGCCCAGCGTAGCGACATCGAGCGGCAGCTTGACGACTGTTTCCGTCTGGTGGCAGCCGGCACGTCGAGTCCCGAGGAGATGGATGCCAAGGTGTCCAAGCTCCGCGAATCGTTGCGAGACATCGAGAACCGACTGGCAGACAAGAACGGCAAACTTGCCTCTGCCCAGGCTCTTCTCGAAAAGCTGCATGAGGATATGAGTGTGGCAAAACAGCGTACAGACGAGCTCAACGCCCAGGCCAATGCGCTGACAGATGTCATCTACGACAAGCGACGTCAGGGTGTGACAGAAGCTATGTATAACGTACTGATGGAAGACTTCAAGCATGTACTGGCCAATGCCGATGATAATACGGTCGATCATTTCGACGAGTCTCTGCTGATGGACTTCGCCCGTCGAGGCAACGCCATTGCCCAATGCGCTCTCATGCTCCTTGGTGGCTACATTGACCAGGCAACTCAGTTCGCCGAGAGTCATGGTGGCGGTGGTGGCGGCAGCGACATGAAGTGGGGTAGAGACCCAGACGAGGATGACCGCCGCTGGGCACGTCGCTGTGTCCGCATGGCGAGCCAGATGATGAAGCCATCTTCTGCCAAGAAGGTTAAGCGCTGATCTGTACGTTTCTCTTTATATGCGACTTGGAGCCAGGACTGAATATCCATGTTTTGGCTCCGAGTCTTATTCTTTATGTAAAATCATACTCGAATTTGAAATAGTGTTAAGGATTCGGCATCTCTTGCTCTCATCTGATGATAGCAGGAAAAAAGTCGTTTACTTTGCACCCAGTTTCAAGTCCGAACCTAAAAACGAATAGAACAATGACACGAAAATCTGTATTCATACTCATGCTCTCTCTGGCTTCAGCTGTCCAGATGAAAGCATCGCCTTCAGAGCGCGACAGTCTCTTGCAAACCTCCGACACAGAACCCGAGGTCGTGACTGCACCATTGACACCCTCTTATCTCAAAAATGTAACCACCGGTGGCGGCTGTGGATCCAACTGGTTCCTTAATGTTCAAGGTGGCGCCTCTGCCTTTATCGGAACGCCCGTTGGTTGTGCTGACCTCTTTGACCGCACATTACCTGTGCTGCAGGTCAACGTCGGCAAGTGGTTCACACCGGCTGTTGGTGGACGTATCGGCTTCCAGGGTCTTGAGTTTAAGGACAGCAATCTGCGTACCAGATCTTACCAGTTCTTTCACGCAGACTTCATGTATAATCTCACGCATGGTGTTCGTGTAAACGAGCAGGGACTGTCCAGATGGGATATCATCCCGTTTGTCGGTGTAGGTCTCATCCACAACGATGACTATGACGCCAGCTGTGCCTGTGTCGATGGCCATTCCGATTCGCATCCCTTTGCCTTTTCTTATGGCTTACAGGGACGATACCGACTGAACAACCGTCTGCATCTTACAGCAGAAATCAGCGGCATGACCACCTTCCAGAATTTCGATTGTGTGGGCAGTTCCAACCGCTTTGGCGACAATATGCTCAACCTCTCTGCAGGTCTCTCTATTACCATCGGAAAGACGGGATGGAAGCGTGTGGTGGATGCCAAACCCTACATGGCGCAGAACGAATGGCTCATGGAGCATAACCAACGTCTGGAGGAGAAGAACCGCTACCTCTCAAAGCTTCACACCGAAGACGAACGCATCATAGCAGAGTATAATAAGGTACTCGAAATCGAGGGACTTCTCGACTTCTATGGTGACAGATTCAAAGGGAAGGGAAAGGAAAAACTCAAGTGCCTCTATCCAAAGAATGACTATAGCGGTCTGAACTCGCTTCGTGCAAGACTCAACAACCGCTCCTGGGATGGCGATCCTAACCATCTGCCAAGGGCAATGAAGAAGCGTGATGAGGAACTGGACAAGGACTCCGAAAAGGAACTTAACAACCTCCTTGCAGACAACAATAATGAGGCATTCGAAGCCTACATTCAGGCTATGCTTTCAGGCAATGAAATCATCGGAGCACCTGTCTATTTCTTCTTTAATCTCAACACCAGCATCCTTACTGATGTGTCACAAAATCTCAACATTGATGCGATTGCAAAGGTCGCCAAAACTCATGGCCTGAAGGTGAAGGTGATTGGTGCTGCAGATAGTGCTACCGGTACTTCTGAGCGCAATCAGGAACTCAGCAAGCAGCGAGCCAAATACATCGAAGGGCTTCTTCTTGAACGTGGTATAGACTTCGCCAATATCACAACCGCATACGAAGGTGGCATCG
>JAUNCV010000104.1:0-3403 GCA_030526445.1 Bacteroidales bacterium
GGCATGAGTAGGTTCATTGACGGCAATAACCCACTTGCCGTCACGCGAGATCTCTGTTTTAGTGAGCTTTCTCCATTCGCGCAAATCCTCTGGGGTCATAGCACGCTGATCTTGTGCCATTGAAGCGAATGGTGTGCTCAGAAAAAGCAAAAGAGCTCCATTTACAATTTTATTACTGATTTTCATCTAAATATAGAATTACCGGATGTTAGAAAAAATTTCATCAAATCGTTCTGCAAGTTCTTCCATGCCCGAAAGCACGATATTTGCACCTGCATCGGCCAGAACTTGCGGATCAAGAGGTCCCGTATTTACTGCGATGGTATAAATACCTGCAGCACGTGCAGCTTGCACACCCATGGGGGCATTCTCAACCACAACAGCCTCCTCGGGCAACAATGTGAACTGTCTTCGCTCTTCGTCCGATAGTTTCAGTCCAAACGGGTCTTCTGCACTAAAGTCCACAGGTTCCACATTGCCGAAGGCTTTACGCAAACCCATAAGATAAGGATCTGGATGAGGCTTGCCATGGCCTATTGGGCAATCCTGCCCCCATACAATATGCTCCCAGTCAAAAACCCCAGGATAAGTGTGTCCTAAGCGCGAAACCAACGAACGTTGTCCACTTCCGGTCACCAAGACTCTCTGCAACCCCTTTTCGGCCACCTTACGCAACACCTCTTCTGCCCCAGGCATCGGAAGTGCAGGACCAAGTTGCGTAAAAGTATTGCTTTTTTCGGTATAAATACGGTCAATCTCTTCGGGTGTAGCGTTACGCCCACGCTGATCTCGAAAGAACGCATTTATAGTCTGCTGACCTGTCGAGCCTTCGAACATATAGAAAACAGTACGGTCACAGGTGAACCCATAGTGTTCACCCATGACCTGATACCATGCTTCGGCGTGATTCCTCATGCTGTCGAAGAGCACGCCATCCATGTCAAAAAGGAATGCCTTTTTCATTATTCTGCCAAACGAGCCTTGATAGCCTTGGTAGCCTCTTCGTACCCAGGCTTCTCAAGAAGCGCAAACATATTCTTCTTATATGCTTCTACACCTGGCTGATTGAATGGGTTAACGCCCAAAACATAACCAGAAATACCACAAGCACGCTCGAAGAAATAGATAAGCTGACCAAGGTTATATTCGTCAAGCACAGGAATAGAAATATGAATGTTTGGCACGCCACCATCCACATGAGCAATCTGTGTACCAAGTTCTGCCATCTTGTTAACCTCATCTACACGCTTACCAGCGAGGAAGTTAAGGCCATCAAGGTTCTCCTCATCGAATGGGAAGAGTACGGTCTTGTTCGACTTTTCAACCGAAATAACGGTCTCGAAGATGGTGCGCTCACCCTCCTGAATCCACTGACCCATAGAGTGAAGGTCGGTAGTGAAGTCAACCGATGCTGGGAAAATACCCTTGCGGTCCTTACCCTCTGACTCACCGAAGAGCTGCTTCCACCACTCCATCATATAGTGGAGCTTTGGCTGGTAGTTAACAAGGATCTCGGTCTTCTTGCCATACTGATAGAGGCAGTTACGCATAGCAGCATACTGCATTGCAGGATTCTGCTCGTAAGGCACATCAACACCAGTTGCCTTCTCCATATCCTGAGCACCCTTTACAAGCGCCTTGATATCGTGACCAGCGCATGCAATAGCGAGCAAGCCTACTGGAGTGAGCACTGAGAAACGGCCACCCACATTATCAGGAATAACGAAAGTCTTATAACCCTCCTTGGTTGCGAGCTTGCGAGCTGCACCCTTCTCCTTATCGGTAACGGCTACGATCAAGTCCTTAGCAGCAGCCTTACCCACCTGAGCCTCGAGCTTGGTCTTGAGCAGACGGAAAGCAAGAGCAGTCTCAGTAGTAGTGCCCGACTTAGAGATGTTGATGATAGCGAAAGTCTTGCCATCAAGCAACTCCATCAAATCAGCCAAATAATCCTCACCAATATTGTTACCTGCATACACAACGCGTGGATTGTTACCATTCAGGCCGAAAGCATGATCAAGAGCCTCATTCACAGCACGTGGGCCAAGATATGAACCGCCGATACCAGCAACAACGATAATCTCAGCCTTCGAGCGAAGAAGATCGGCAGTTGCCTGAACCTCAGCAATAAACTCATCAGTGATCGAAGAAGGAAGGTGTACCCAACCGAGGAAGTCGTTACCTGGGCCCTTACCTGATTCAAGAAGTTCGTTGCATGGAGCAGTCTGTGCTGCTACCTCTGCCAATGAGCCAGCAGGAACAAAGCCCTGGGCCTTTACAATTGAAAGTTTCATATCAAAAAGAAATTTTATTTTTATATACTTATTTTTAACACATTTATCTCAGCAAATCGCTCAAGAGCTTTACCTCAACAAATGGCGACATTCGCTTGTAGAGAATATTGTATATTGCATCAACAATAGGGATCGAAATACCATACTTCTGGTTCATCTCCTTGATGCACTTGGTGCCGAAATATCCCTCAGCCACCATCTCCATCTCAAGTTGTGCAGCCTTTACGCTATAGCCTTTACCAATCATGGTGCCAAACATATGGTTGCGCGAGAATCGGCTGTAGGCCGTCACAAGCAGGTCACCGGTATAAACTGACTCTACCACGTGACGTTTCGTTTCGGGCGACACTTCGTTGATGAATCTCTTCATTTCGCGGATAGCATTGGCCACAAGCACAGCTTGGAAATTGTCGCCATACTTCAGACCCGCACAAATACCCGAGGCAATGGCATAGATGTTCTTCAAAACACCCGCAATCTGAATGCCAATGATATCGTTCGAAGTGGTTGTATGCACGAAGTGGTTCTGGAAGAAATCTGCAATATCGGCAGCAACCTCCTCATTTCGGCAGCCTACGGTCAGATAAGTAAGTCGCTCATAAGCAACCTCTTCTGCATGGCTTGGGCCCGAAAGGGTTGCCATCTGATCGTCGGTAATATGCAGTTTCTCCTTCAGATATTCCGAAATAAATGTATTTTCACCCTGCACCAGACCCTTGATGACCGAAATCACGATTTTGCCCTCACAATTGGCCGTAATCTGCTCAACGGTATCTTTCAGATAAGGCGACGGCATGGCAAAAATCACCATATCGCAATTCTGAATAGCTACATTGACATCGGTTGTGAAGCGAATCTTTTCAATATCAAATCGTGCAGCAGGAAGATAGGCAGCATTAAATCCCTTAGCCTTGAAATCGTCAATACGATCCTGACGATGAATGTACCAGTACATATTGGCGCCATTCATCTGGCAAATCTTGGCAACAGCCGTTGCCCAACTACCATTGCCCAGGATAGCTACTCTTTCTGGAAACATAAATCTTGATTTAAATGTCTGGTCGATATGGCCCACTTTTTCCTGAGCCATTTCAACCTCTTCCATTTTT
>JAUNCV010000104.1:3413-7508 GCA_030526445.1 Bacteroidales bacterium
TCTCAATCCAAGCGGCAACATCCTGCTGCGAAGGATTAACAAGTTCCGAAAGATATTCCTTATACTTCTTCTTCACGTCAATCATCTCCTGATAGAGCTTTCCAGGTTTCACACCCTTAAGGCTCTCAACAGTGAGATAACCTGCCTTCTGAATCACAGGAACCCATTCTGCAGGCACGCCAATAGCGGTATATTTCTCCTCCTTGTCCTTTGGAGTCACCTTCTCTGGCTTCATGGTTGGGAAGAGGAGCACCTCCTGAATGGTTGGCTGGCCGGTCAAGAGAATGCAGAGACGGTCAATACCAATACCGATGCCCGAAGTTGGTGGCATACCATACTCAAGAGCGCGCACAAAGTCATGATCAATGATCATTGCCTCATCATCACCCTTGTCGGCAAGCTTCATCTGGTCCACAAATCGGTTGTACTGATCAATTGGGTCGTTCAGCTCCGAATATGCGTTAGCCAGCTCCTTACCGTTCACCATGAGCTCGAAACGCTCTGTGAGCCCTGGTTTTGAGCGATGCATCTTGGTGAGTGGCGACATCTCAACCGGATAGTCGGTGATAAAGGTAGGCTGAATGAACGAGCCCTCACAGGTCTCGCCAAAGATCTCGTCGATGAGCTTACCCTTGCCCATGCACTCAGTGTCTTCAACGCCACACTTCTTAGCCACCTCACGCATCTCCTCTTCGCTCATGGTCGAAAGGTCATAACCGGTCTTCTCCTTGATGGCATCGAGAATTGGCAAGCGGCGGAAAGGTGCCTTGAACGAAATCACGTTCTCGCCCACCTTCACCTCAGTGGTGCCGTTCACAGCAACACAAATCTTCTCGAGAAGCTGCTCAGTGAAGCCCATCATCCAGTTATAGTCCTTGTACGAAACATAGAGCTCCATACAGGTGAACTCAGGGTTGTGCGAGCGGTCCATACCCTCGTTGCGGAAGTTACGGCCAATTTCATATACACCCTCAAAGCCACCAACAATCAAACGCTTCAGATAAAGCTCTGTGGCAATGCGCAAATAGAGCTGAGTGTCGAGTGCATTGTGATGAGTGATGAATGGGCGGGCCGAAGCACCACCGGCAATCTGCTGAAGGATTGGGGTTTCAACCTCAGTGTAACCTGCCTCATCAAATACCTGACGCATGGTGCGAAGAATGGTAGCACGCTTCTCGAAAACGCTCTTAACACCATCATTCACAATGAGGTCAAGGTAGCGCTGGCGATAGCGAAGCTCAGGATCATTGAATCCGTCATAAGCCACACCATCCTTATACTTCACGATAGGGAGTGGACGAATGCTCTTTGAGAGAACGGTAAGGGTCGATGCATGTACCGAAATCTCACCGGTCTGAGTGCGGAACACATAGCCTGTTACACCCACAAAGTCACCAATGTCGAGCAACTTCTTGAAGACAACATTATAGAGTTCAGTGTGCTCAGGATCTGGACAAAGGGCGTCACGGCTCACATAAACCTGAATTCTACCCTTCGAGTCCTGCAACTCCATAAATGCAGCCTTACCCATGATGCGGCGGCTCATGATACGGCCTGCAATCGATACGTTACGGCTGTTTTCAGCAGTAGCTACACCTGGAACCTCCTCACCAGCTTCGTTCTTTTCGGTTGGAAGATCCACAAAATTCTCGCGAATTTCGGCCGAATAGCCGTTCACTTCATATTCTGCTGCCGGATAAGGCTCAATGCCCAAACGGCGCATCTCGTCAAGAGAGTTGCGGCGGATAATCTCCTGCTCGCTCAGTTCAAGTATATTCATGCTTTAATAAATTAAATTTCAAATTACGCGCAAAAATAGCAAATTTCTCGAAATGAGACAAAAATCCATCTCTATTTCTCGTTCGTCTATGGCTATTTGTTCCCGACAAAGCCTCTTAAGGCATATCGGTCTATCAATTTGAGTCCTTCGTCAATTTGCTCAATGACATGTTTCCCCTCCAGAATGGCCACATTGCGCCAGAAATCGGCGGGATCAGTGTTCAGCATCTTGCACCAATCGGCCTCACTTGCTGTAATAAAGATGTCTTTGCCCACTCTGTCGGTATAGGTCAGCAACCATGACGCCAATCGTGCCAAAACCGCTTTCTGGCTCATGAAATCCATCACCTGATGCTGTTTCTGTGCATGGGTCGAAAGCATATTCAGCACATTGACCAGCGGAATGGTTGTCGATTGCAGTATGTCTAAAAAATGCTTTTTCTCGAGCTTCATGATGCCCACGACGTTTTTGGCCACCAGTCGCGAGGGCATATTCGTACTCACGCCAAACAGGTAGTAAAATGGCATCGTGTAGGGCCCTTCAAAGTCCTGCTTCACAATGACACGCCCATCATAGGTCGGCATCTCATGCGTCACAGTTCCGCTGAGCACAAAGAGCACACTGTCACACGGGTCACCAGAAGAGACAATCACCTCCTCTGGTTGATACTTCTGAAAGTGGAACGGAATTTTTTCAAGTATGCCTGTGAGCTGGTCTTTGGTTATGCCCTGAAATACTGGCAACTGAAGAAGAACGTCATAAATCATAGGTAACCCTATCTAAATGAAACACCTGTTACTTAAAGAGAATTCTGAAGGCTTCGTCAACGCGCGACACCTGAATCACCTCAATCTTCACTCTGCTTGCATCAAAACTCTTGCTTCCCATAGCGGGCACAAGAATCCTGCGGAAGCCCAATTTCTCTGCCTCCTGAATGCGTTGGTCAAGGCGCGACACCGGACGTATCTCGCCCGACAATCCCACCTCTCCGCAAAGGCACGTCTGCCTGTCTATGTCCATATCCATATTGCTCGAAAGTATGGCACTGATCACAGCCAGATCCATGGCCGGATCACTCACCTTCAGTCCGCCGGCAATGTTGAGGAACACATCCTTCTGCCCCAGCTTGAAGCCCACTTTTTTCTCCAGTACGGCCAAAAGCATATTCAGCCTTCGTTGGTCGAAACCTGTGGTGCTTCTCATCGGTGTGGCATAGGCGCTGGTCGAAACAAGACTCTGTGTTTCAATCAGAAACGGGCGCACACCCTCAATAGCTGCAGCAATGGCTACACCACTCAGCCCTTGGTTGTTACTGCTCAGCAACAGCTCTGAAGGGTTCACCACCTGTCGCAATCCGTTGCCTTGCATCTCATAGATTCCCAGTTCCGAAGTGCTGCCAAATCGGTTCTTTACGGCTCGAAGAATGCGATACATATAGTGCTGGTCGCCCTCAAATTGCAAGACCGTATCCACTATATGTTCCAGCACCTTGGGGCCCGCAATGGCGCCCTCTTTGGTGATGTGGCCCACCAGTATCACTGGCGTGTCGCTCTCTTTGGCAAACTTCAGCAGGCGCGAAGCACACTCCCTCACCTGTCCCACCGATCCTGCGGCCGATTCAAGGTCGTCTGTCGCAATGGTCTGTATCGAATCCACCACCAGAATATCGGGTTCAATGTTGGCTATGTGCAGAAATATCTCGTCCAGATTGGTTTCACAAGCCACAAAGACATGGTCATTCTCGCCCCCCAGACGATTGGCTCTCAGCTTGAGCTGATAGGCACTCTCCTCACCCGAACAATAGAGTACCTTTCGGTCATGGATGTTCATGACCGTCTGCAACAGCAAAGTACTTTTTCCGATTCCTGGGTCACCACCCAACAGCACCATCGACCCTGGAACCAAACCGCCGCCCAACACACGATTGATCTCTGCATCA
Source organism: Bacteroidales bacterium (assembly GCA_030526445.1). Lineage (GTDB taxonomy): Bacteria > Bacteroidota > Bacteroidia > Bacteroidales > UBA3663 > Liminaster. The sequence goes on from JAUNCV010000104.1 coordinate 7,133, forward strand.
TGCAGGTCAATGCGCTTCTCTTCTACCGCCTCAATCTCGCTCAGGCGCTTGGGTCTCTCTTTCTGTCCGGGGAGGGTCAGTGCACCCGTATGCACTCTTCCACTGCTTTTCGAAGGGGAGCTTTTCTTGTCCGAAACCTTCTCTTCAACGCAAGTTGCCCACTCGCCACACGAGGGGCAGCGACCGAACCACTTGGGCTCTTCGCATCCGCACGACGAACAAAAATATGCAGTTTTTACCTTTGCCATTTCCTTAGTTTTTATGCCTACAAAGTTGGCATCTGATACATCTTGCTAACTTCGTTATATTTTCTGATGAGCTTTCTGGCCTCCTTGCACCTTGGGTTCTGAAAACGCTTATACAAGATGGTTCTGAT
>JAUNCV010000105.1:0-252 GCA_030526445.1 Bacteroidales bacterium
CTGGGAACTTCTCAGCATACTTCTCCCAGTCAAAGTTTCCGCTGTCAACTACGCAGCCGCCTACCTGTGTGGCATGGCCATCCATATACTTGGTGGTTGAATGGGTCACAATATCACAGCCCCACTCAAACGGACGGCAGTTGATTGGTGTGGCAAAAGTGTTGTCGATAATCAAAGGCACACCATGCTTGTGCGCCATATTGGCAAAGCGCTCAATATCGAACACAGCGCCACCAGGATTCGAAATAGTTT
>JAUNCV010000105.1:262-973 GCA_030526445.1 Bacteroidales bacterium
GCACTTGGTGTTCGGACGGAAGCAAGCCTCAATCTTCTCATCGCTCCACTCTGGATCAACAAAAGTGCACTCAATGCCGAGCTTCTTCATGGTCACACCAAAAAGGTTGAAAGTGCCACCATAGATGTTGTTCGAAGTGATAAAGTGATCGCCAGCCTGGCAGATATTGAAGATTGCATAGAAGTTTGCAGCCTGGCCTGATGAGGTGAGCACAGCGCCAACGCCACCCTCGAGAGCAGCAATCTTCTTAGCTACAGCGTCGTTGGTTGGGTTAGCCAGACGGGTATAGAAATAGCCTTCGTCTTTGAGGTCAAAAAGACGAGCCATCTGGTCTGAAGTATCATATTTGAATGTAGTGCTTTGATAGATAGGGAGCTGCTGAGGCTCGCCTTTGGTTGGTTTCCATCCGCCGTGGATGCAAATGGTTTCAAGATTTTTCTTCATTTTTCTAGTTTTCGGTAAATTTATATTTGGCCACAAAGATACTCTATTTCCGTCACACAGCCAAACCTTTTCCATTTTCTTTATTAATAAAGCAGCATTTCCCCCGTTTTTTTGGCACGTCAATTGTGCAAAGAGTGTCTGAAAATGTATGAACACTCCTCGCTGAGGGCAAAAAAAAGGCATCACTGATGACCGGCGCCGGTCATCAGTGATGATCAAGGCCAGGCATCAGTGATTGCTAAAATTTTCATCTGAAAGGCGCCATCT
>JAUNCV010000105.1:1044-7450 GCA_030526445.1 Bacteroidales bacterium
GCCCAAATATGCACTACCTAAACAGATTATTTTTGTGCATAATCCATATAAAGAAGCAACAAATGTGCAGAACTCCAACTGAAGTGAGGAGCCGTAAGACCAACGCCATTACTACTATCGTAGGTCTCGTTGATTGGAGTGGAACCAGCCAAGCCCTTGATGCGACTGAATACCTGCTCAGTGTACATATCGGCCAAAGCAGAGTAACCATAATTACGGAGACCTCGGATGGCGTCATAAGTCTGATCGAGCCAGATAGGTCCGCGCCAATAGCCGTTTGACTGATACTTTGGATGATCGGCCGCAAGGGTTGGGAACGGAATGTAGGTACTGAACTTCGTGGTATCTTGCAAGATAGGCAAAGCCTGCTTCATCTGTTCGGCCGAGGCAATCTGGCTCCAGAAAGGAATATATGCCTCACAGCCTTCAACATGAACAAACTCGCCACTCTGCAAACGGCGGTCGAAGAAGAAGCCTCGCTCTGGGTCGTAGAAATACTTGGCAGTCAGTTCGCCATAATTTGGATCATCAAAACTTTCTCCAATAATTTTGGCAAATTTGCGCAAAAGAGTATTTTCGTAGGCCAGATAGGCATTGAGGTCAACACTCTCCTGGTCGAAACTCCAGGCATCGGGGCCATTCTGCACCATCTGTGCATCGTCGAAACGAACAGCATTGTCCATACCACTCTCCCACGCAGCAGCCTCGGTGGTTCCGTCAACCGAACCAAACTCGCAGAGATGATTCTGGTCATGATCACGCTCACGATACCACCAGCGATAATAGGCCACAAGCTGTGGAAACATTTCGCGCACAAAAGCCTCATCATGGGTCTGCTCATAGATTTCGTTGACAGCCCAGGCGGCCAGTGGCGGTTTGCTATCACGATAGTTATTCTCTGATGGATCAACATAGATGCAGTCGATAATCATGCCGTTTGGTTGCTGATAGTCGAACATGGCGCGAATGTTGTTCTTGGCCAACTCTGGTTCGAAGTGCGCAAGGGCAACTGAGAACTTCCAGCAATCCCACGCCCAGAAGCCTACAAAGTAACCCACAGCGTGACTGGGAACAATGCCATCGTGCAAAAGACTGCCTCGACGAGTGCGCCAGTTGCTTATCAAAGTTACAACCGACTTAACTGCCACATGGTTAAACTCTTGCGGCGTATCGGTGCGAAGAATGCTGCGCAGATATCCATTCCATCGTTCATGATGTGCGTCAATGTGTTGCTTTGGTTGCTTGAGCACTTTGTCTGCACTTTGCGCAATGGCAGCACGCTCCTTCTGATTGCACACAAACGAGAGTGTTACATAAGTCTCAGTATCGCGCACCTGTGCCTCGTAACCATGTTCAGAGAAGGTGATTTCGGCCTCATCCTCGAAACCCAGAATCAAGCCTTCGCCCGAAGGGTGTTTGGCCACAATGTGGTTGTTATCGCGCTCCAACTCTACACCTTTGCCCCACCAACCGCTGCTGAGGCGCAACGGTGCGCTGGCCTTGAGATGCAGCAAAGCGGTATTAGAGTCAATGAACCAGAGTCGCTGCTCTACATAGTCATCGCCCGCTACAGAGCGCAGGTAAGTTTCACCAGGACGATAATCGGTTGCCTGCTTGACAAAGGCTGAGAGCTCATGATTGCCACACACGGCCTGCACGGCACAATCGCTCATAAAGTAGCGCTCATTGATGCTATAAGGGCCACAGAAGCCGTTGTACCAACAGGTATCGGTTGGCAGCGTGAAACCCATCCACGAACCAGCATCGGTATAACAGCCCACTACCTTCTGACGGAAGTTTGGATTGTGGCTGATATCAAGAATCTGGCTATACTGAGCGCAAAGATTTTCGTCGTTGTGCTGTGTGGGCATGCAGCCCACACAACCAATCGACATTAATATACTAATAACTAACTTCAACTTCATAGTTTATAAGGGCAAAAGGGTGAAACCATAGCTCCAGCCATGAGGTGTGATGGTGTACTCAGAATGCACAGGTGCACCCCAAGTGTTATCGCCACCCACACCCATCTGCTGATGGTCAATATTAAGCCAGACAAGTGGCTGTGGCTCAATGCTACCGCCATGACGGCGCTCTTGGTCGAATGGCACATAGTCAATGGCCGACTGTGTGAAGTTCCAGGCTGAGATGCTAAGTGGAGCATCGCCCACAACACGAAGTCCGTGACCAGAAGCATCGGTGAGTGAGAAATGACGCACATCGCACTTGTTACCGGTCTCCTGAGCTCTCACATAAGGGTGATACTGCTGACTCACAGTGCCCGAATACTGACCAATGAGAGCACTTGCCTTGCGGTCTTGGTAACTCTCGTGCGGACCACGGCCCAACCAGGTGAGCTGATTGTAGGTTTCGGGCATGATGAGACGCATGCCAAGACGCGGCATCTCGGGCAAAGGTTTCGAACCTGGTTCGAAAGTGAACTGCACATGCACCTGAGCATTGCCCATACAGGTATATTGCACTTGCTGGTGCGCCTCGGCCTCGGGCAGCGTATAGTGCGAAGTGACTATAACCTTAGCGTCCTGCTGGCAGAGTGTAATGCTATCAAGCTGAGCCGAAGCACCAGCCTCATGCCACACTGCGCAGCGAGACATCATGTTGTTGGCCACATCATTGTCGGTAGGTGCACGCCAATAGTTAGCCTGCAAGCCCTGTTCAACGAGGTTTCGTCCCTGATGCACAAAGCTCACGATTTCGCCCGAAACTCGACTGAAAGTAATCTGATACTGAGCATCGCCCACAGTGATTTGCTGGCTATCATTGCCCAAAACCTTAGCCTCTGCCCCACTTTCGGCCACTTCATAACTGCCCTCTTGCAGCACCCACTGAGCTGTTGCTACTTCATGCTGCGCTGGAATGCAGCCCATAGGCTGACGAGTGAAAGCGCGCAGGGTGAGCAGATATTCCTTGCCAGGCTGCAAAACAGTTGTATATGGGAGTGAAATGAGCGCATCGTGTCCGGCAGCAATATCGCCCAATGGCAGTTCTCCGCTCTCAACAGCCTTGCCTTCATGCTCAATACTCCAACGCAAAGTGTAAGGTTCGAGAGAAAGGAAGTCATGACGATTGACGACCTTAATACTGTTGGTTGTGAATGGCGCAGGCTCAAAGTGAATATACTGATAAACCTGCTTGACCTCCCAAATATGAGGATGAAGCGAACGATCGGGAGCTACTAAGCCATTGGCACAGAAGTTAGAATCGTTGACAACGCCTACGAAACCGAGGTCGCCGCCATAGGCCCAGATGTCATTTCCACGATCATCTTTGATGGCAAATGCCTGATCAACCCAATCCCAAATGAAGCCGCCTTGCAGCTGATCGTGCTTATAAATAAGATCCCAATAATCGGCCAAATTGCCAACACTATTGCCCATGGCATGCGCATATTCGCACAAAATGAGCGGACGAGGCTGACGCTTGTAAGCAAATTCACGCAGATGATAAACGCGGGCATACATAGGGCAATAGATGTCCGAAACACCGGTCTTGCCCGAACCTTCATACTGCACTGGTCGTGTGGCATCGGCTTGATGTGCCTGATGATATATGGCCTCGAAATTCTTACCATAACCAGACTCGTTGCCAAGACTCCAGGTGACAATAGATGTATAATTACGCAAATGGTTGATCATGCGCATCATGCGCTGCTCGAAAGGCAAAAGCCACTCGTCATAATCGGCCAGAGTGCCATCAGGATGATTGCTCATGCCGTGGCTCTCAAGGTTGGCTTCTGACACCAGATAGAGACCCAACTCATTACAGATGTCGTACCATGGCCAGGCATTTGGATAATGGCAAGTGCGCACAGAGTTTATATTGAACTGCTTCATAAGGCGCGCATCACGCAACATGCTGGCTACGGTAACAGTACGACCGGTGACAGCGTCGTGATCATGACGATTAACGCCCTTGAAGAGCACAGCCTTGCCATTGATAAGCTGCTGGCCATACTTCATCTCTACACTGCGGAAACCGAAACGCTGCACAAAACTCTCCTGCTCGCAGCCCTCAGCATTGGTGGTGGTAACGACGAGTTTATAGAGATAAGGATCTTCGGCATTCCAAGTGTGCACTGCCGAGAAGATTTCGTTCAGCTGCCAAAGAGTGTCAGCCTGAGTCTCGGCGCGTTTCTGCCACTGCTTAAGCAAACGACCCTCAGCATCGAGCACCTTGACCGAAGCCTGTGCTCCTGCCTCAAAGTCTTTGAGACGAAGTGAAAGACGGAAGTCGCCATCTTGATAACGATTGGTGAGAAGTGCATCGAGCTGATAATCTTCCACCACATTGCACTTAGGACGAGCTTCGAGATAAACACTGCGCTCAATGCCCGAATAGCGCCAATAGTCCTGACACTCAAGATAACTGGCATCGGAATAACGGAAAACTTTTACCGCCAAGGTATTGTTTCCTTTCTTGAGCCAAGGACCAATATTGAAACGCGCTGGCAAGCGGCTGTCTTCGCTATAGCCTACCAGTTCGCCATTGACCCAGCAATAGAAGGCCGACTCTACGCCATCGAAGTTGAGGAAGACATCCATACCGCCCCATGCAGCTGGCACCTGAAAAGTGCGCTTATAGCAACCCACCGGATTATAATCGGCTGGTACATGTGGCGGATTGGCGGGGAATGGATAACTCACATCGGTATAAATGGGAGCATCAAAACCTTGCAACTCCCAACTGCCCGGCACGATGATATTCTTAAAAGAACGCGAGCGGAAACTATCGAGGTGAAAGTTATCAGGCACAAGACTTGGATTCTTGAAATAGAGGAAACGCCAAGTGCCATCGAGCGAAAGGCGACGCTGAGCCTGCGTGTTGAGAACGAATCGCTCATCAAGAGGAAGAGCGTCCTGCTGAAGCGCTTGGGCCTCGCTCACAAAGGGAACAAAACAAGCAGGCAATGGCAAGCGATTGATTTCATTGACCTGCGGGTCTTGCCAAGGTCCCCGGCTTTGCGCCAACAACTGGGCCGATAGCCAGAAACCAAGGAAAGAAGATATGAGGAGTAAGGTTCTTTTCATAATGAACAGAGCAAAGTAACAAGGAACGGCACGGTGAAATCGACTACAAAACCATGGAAGATGGCCACAATGGCAAGTTCCTGACCACAAGTGCGCAAAAGAATGGGCAAAGTAGTATCCATGGTGGTAGCGCCACCAGCCGAGATAGGTGCTAAACGTCCGAAAACTGAACACATCCAGGGAGCAAGCAACAGTGTGGCAATCTCGCGAATAATGTTGCTGAGCAGAGCTATGGTTCCAAGCTCGGCGCCTTTGTATTCTGTAATAAAGATACTACTGAGTGAGTAGTACCCGAAGCCCGAGCCCACAGCCATACAGTCGAAAACCGAACGTTCGCTGAGGGCAAGACTCACCAAAGCACAACCTACCCACGTGCCAAGAATAGTGACCAAAGGCAGCAGCAGTAACTTGGGACTGAGGTGGCGGAACTTGCGAATAGTCTCTGGATCACAGCCGATGCTGAAGCCCACGCAGCACATGAGAGCACAAAGTGCATAGAAACTAACATCGGCAGGCAAAACTTCGAGCGGAAGCCAACCCATCCAAGCCACCAGACATCCTAAAACAAAGAATGAGACAATGATGAGACTGCCTTTGAGCGGATTACCCTCTTCTGAAGGCCGAGAGTCGGAGGCCGCCTTTCGGCTGTCACCTCCCGACTTTCGCACCATATTGCGCCACAGCAACCACGATCCCACCATGCAGCCTGCTAACGCTGCCATTGTGATGATCAACGCCTCGACACCCAGCGTAGGCAGCGCCTTGATGAGCTCCTGGTTTGCTCCTACTTCGAGACCAAGTAAGAAAAGCAATAGCCAAATGAGACCCGTGATGAGCGCCGAGAGGAAGGCTGGGCGATGGCGACGCAGCAAATAGCCTGCCGCCATGCCACTAAGCATGATGAGAATAATGGTAAACATAACTTATTTGTTTCAGAAAATGGTTTTGAAAACGTTATTCTTTGACAGAAGCGTTCGAGTTGATTTCGGTGAGCGGTGTTGGGAAGAAAGCGTTCTTGGCATCGCTGTAGCTGGTACGATTAACAGCCTGCATAGCCGAAGCAAGCTTGCCCCAACGGCGCAAATCATACCAACGCCAGTTCTCAAGTGGGAACTCAAGAATACGCTCGTGCTCAATCTGAGCCTTTACCTCAGCCTGACTACTACCGGTCATTGCAGGCATGTCACCATGAGCAGCACGCACTTGATTGATGAGCGGAATAGCCTGAGCTGTGTTGCCAAGCTCGTTGTGAGCTTCGGCCATCATGAGGAGCACATTGGCATAACGCATCAGCGGAATATTGATAGCGCAATAAGACTGCCAGAAAGCCTCCTGAGTAGCTGGCAACAACTTGCGGA